>CAXGYR010000039.1:0-12969 GCA_964014015.1 uncultured Kiritimatiellaceae bacterium | reverse complement strand
ATAGAAAGATCCGCCGGAAATGCTGGAATCACCGGAAGTTAGACGTAATCCGTGACCGCCATTGGCTTCGGCCGTTCCTTTGGCAATTTCAATTAAGCCGCCGGATCCGCCATAGAACGTACCCCCTGTAATATCGAGACCCGTAGCTGATGCCCCGTGACCTCCGTTTGCAGAAGCTGTTGTTGAGTTGGTGCCGACCACTTTAATTATACCACCGTTTCCGGAACGAAATATTCCATCATCAATGGTGCCAGCACCATTGTAAGCGACTCCTCCATCAGCCAATAATGTGCTGGCATCATCGGTCGTAGTTATCAGATCAGCGCTCCCACCATGCCCCGCTTCATAGATACCCGATACAACACGTCCTGAACCCGTTCCGTTGAAAGCATTACCACCGTTAATGAATATTGTTGCACTGCCGGCTGTAAAGGAGAGACCTTTCCCGCCATCACCCGCGTAGAAGTTACCATCAACAGTTCCGCCAGAGAAATTGCCAGAATAAGCATCCCCGCCATTGATCGTTAACGTATGACGGCCTGTCGAAGCATCATCCATACTCATGCGCCCACCATCACCGGCACGAATAATCAGATTTTCCACCGTTCCGTTTCCCGTTCCTCCGATAATACCGTTGCCACCACTTGCATTGAGCGTAACTTGCCAGTCATAATTGTCATACGCATTCTGAACAATTAAAACCGCCCCATCTTTAGCTGTTAGCTCACCATTATGAATCGATAGGTTTGCGCTGGTAGTCTGGATTGCATTGCCGCCATTCATTGTTACGTTAGCGTTACCTGAATCACGCGTAAATGAGATGTTCCCATCATCTCCCTCGCCGGCGGTTGCGTAGAGGTTGGTTGCAAACGTAGACCCTCCACTTAATCTGAATGCAGTTCCGCCGCCTCCACCGTTGGCCTTACCTCCCGTAATTTCGTTCGCGTTTTTTCCAATGACGTTATCGATAACGGCAATGCCATTACCCGTTAATCCCAGGCTTAGGCCTGTGCCCCCTGTGCCAGTGATCCAACTCTTGATGATATCACCACCATGAAAGCTCACATTCTTGAAATAAGCGTTGGTGATACCTTGAAGTTCAACGGTATTTTTATTTCCATTGGAAGTGGTGTCATTGTTGACTTCTTCTGAATCGTACGAGCCGTACCAAAGTTCAATGCTGTTATTTGACCCGGATACTTCTAGCGCTGCACCATAATGATCATTCGCAATTTGAGATCCGCCGCTCGAAAATATACGTATTTTCTGACTTCCTCCGGCTGCGATGGTAGGATCATTACTACCCACTCGCATAACACTCTTGCCGATATATATATCAAGTTCGCCGGTCTGATCAGCATCTAAATATCCATCTCCACCACTGGTCACATAGGTTCGGGCTGCAGAGTAAATAGGCTGGTTAGAACTGTTGCCATTTATCCATTGTCCTTCAGGCCATAGGGTGTAGGTAACATCGTCGTCAAAGTCATTCCAGTTGTAGGGATAGTCTGCGGGATTAAAGGTTCCCAAGTCAGTGTTGTAGGGTATCAAAGCAAAGAATCCACCTGATCGCTGATCATCATCTATTACATTTGCAAAAGTGCTGCCTGAAATCAGGCAAAAGAGACTTATGACAAAAAGGGTGCACCGACTAATATAGCTTCTCATTTCTCAATTCTCCACAGTTTGGGTGCGTTGCAAGAGCTATACAATTACAATCACACGCTAGGTACGACCAATAATACCTACACTAAGATCAAAATCTTATTTCATGTGTTCATTTCAATCAACCTCAATCTGTGAGGATATGATGAGGGCGGGAGATGCTTGTCACAGAGCGAGAAGGCGGCTATGTTCTGCGTTTTTCAAGAACAGGGTGCGATATGTTTAAAGAAGTTTCGAGTCGGGTAGAGTTTCCGGAGATGGAGGAGGCGGTGCTGCGCCTTTGGGCGGAAGAGCATACGTTTGAGAAGTCGCTAACGGAGCGAGCAGATGCACCGGCGTATCTGTTTTATGATGGCCCGCCGTTTGCGACGGGGCTGCCGCACTACGGTCATCTGCTGGCGGGAACGATAAAGGATATAATTCCGCGCTATCAGACGATGCGGGGTAAGCGGGTGGAGCGCCGGTTTGGTTGGGATTGCCACGGGCTACCGATTGAGGCATTGGCGCAGGAGGCGCTAGGGTTGGCAGGAGCACCGGCGATCAAAGAGGCGGGCGTTGATACGTTTAATGAGCAGTGTCGCTCAATGGTGTCGACCTATGTCTCGGAGTGGGAGAAGACGGTCAGCCGAATGGGTCGCTGGGTCGATTTTGAGAATGACTATAAAACGATGGATCGCTCGTTTATGGAGTCGATCTGGTGGGTATTTGCCCAACTGTGGGAGCAGGGGCGGATTTATAAAGCGCACCGAATCATGCCGTATAGCTGGAAGCTGAACACGCCGCTTTCTAACTTTGAGGCGGGGCGGAATTATCAGGATGTGCAGGATCCGGCGATTACGGTGCAGGTGAAGCTGCTCGATTTTGAGATCGAGGGCGCATCGGTGCTGCTTTGGACGACCACTCCGTGGACGCTACCCTCTAACCTAGCGGTTTGTGTGGGGCCAGAGATTGAGTACAGCGCCGTGAAGGACGCCGAGAGTGGAGCCGTCTATCTGCTGGCAACGGCGCGATTGGCGGCGTATTACAAAGATGAGTCCGGGTATGAGGTGCTTAAGACGTTTCAGGGCACGGAGCTTGCGGGTGTAAAATATAGCCCGATATTTGATGATTTTTCGGATCATACCGCCGCATTTCAGGTGTTGGTTGATACGTTTGTTTCGACCGAGGACGGCACCGGGATTGTGCACATGGCACCGGCTTACGGGGAGGATGACTATCGGATCTGCCGAGCGGCGGGTATTGAATTGGTTGATCCATTGGATGAGGATTGTGTCTTTACGGATCGGGTTCCAGCGTTTGCAGGGCAGTTCTGTAAGGACGCGGATAGAGCGATTATTCGTACCTTGAAAGAGCAGGGATCGCTGATTCATCAGTCGACCATTCAGCATAGTTATCCCTTCTGCGAGCGGACGGATACACCGTTGATTTATCGGGCGATTGATGCGTGGTATGTGCGGGTAGAAGATTTGCGGGAGCGGATGCAGGCGCACAACGAGCAGATTCATTGGACACCGGCGCATGTGGGCGAGAAGCGGTTTGCAAACTGGCTGGCAGATGCAAAGGACTGGAACATCAGTCGCAATCGGTTCTGGGGTTCATGTATTCCGGTATGGGTGAACGAGAACGACCCAGAGGATATGATCTGTGTGAGCTCGGTGGAGCAGCTCGAAGAGCTTTCGGGAGAGAAAGTGGACGATCTACATAAACACTTTGTGGATGAGATTGTGATTGAGCGGGAGGGTAAAACCTATCGCCGCACGCCGGAGGTGTTGGACTGCTGGTTTGAGTCGGGTTCCATGCCGTATGCCCAGAACCACTATCCGTTTGAGAACAAAGAGACCTTTGAGGCGAATTTTCCGGCAGACTTTATTGCGGAGGGTTTGGATCAGACCCGTGGGTGGTTCTACACGCTGACGGTGCTTTCGACAGCGCTTTTTGACAAGCCAGCATTTAAGAACGTGGTGGTTAACGGTCTGGTGTTGGCGGAAGACGGGCTGAAAATGAGCAAGCGGCTTAAGAACTATCCCGATCCGATGCATGTGATTAACGTCTATGGCGCGGATGCGCTGCGGCTTTATCTGATTAACTCACCAGTAGTGCGGGCGGAATCGTTGCGGTTTTCAGAAGACGGGGTGAAACATGCCCTGCGTCATCTGCTTTTACCGTGGTGGAATGCTTATAGCTTTTTTGTGACCTACGCCAATGTGGATGGATGGACGCCGGAGCAGGCGGTCTCGGAACGGGATAATCTACTGGATCGCTGGATTCAGAGTTCATTGGCACGATTGGAGCAGGAAGTTTCGGCGGCGATGGATGACTATGATTTGCAAGCGGCTGTGCGTCCCTTTGTGGCGTTCATTGAAGATCTGACGAATTGGTATATTCGCCGTTCACGTCGTCGGTTCTGGAAAACGGACGATGATGCGGATAAAGCGCAAGCCTACGCAACGCTCTACGAAGCGCTTATGGGTCTCTGTAAGATCGCCGCACCGTTCACACCGTTTATCGCGGAGGCTATCTACGGCAACCTGCGGACGGAAGCGATGCCGGCTTCCGTGCATCTGTGCGATTTTCCGACAGCGGCGGATGCGCAACGCGACGAGGTGCTCGAAGGGCAGATGGCGCTCGTGATGAGTGCGGTTGAGCAGGGACGGACACTACGCACGGAATATAAGCTGAAAAACCGTCAGCCATTGGCGCGGATGTTTGTGGTGTGTGATGATGAGCGACTGCTAGCAAATATTCAGGCGCTGGAGAGTTTAATTGCGGATGAGTTGAATATTCGGACGGTTGAGTTTTCGACAGATGCCACGGAGTTGGCAACGATTCAGGCAAAACCGAACTTTAAACAATTAGGCCCGAAACTGGGCCCGCTGATGAAGCAGGCAGCGGGATTGATCGGCGGGCTAGAAGATGAGCAAATAACGACCCTATCCAACGGCGGAACGGTGGATGTTACGCTGGATGATCGGGTGATCAGTCTGACCGCTGCGGATATTGAAGTGGTGCGTCAGCCGAAGGATGGACTGGCGGTAAGCGCGGAAGGTTCGCTGGTGGTCGGGCTGGACACGGCGTTGAACGACGATTTAATTCAAGAGGGATTAGCACGTGAATTCGTAAACAAGGTACAGACGTTGCGCAAAGAGTTGGATTTAGAGGTTACACAGCGGATTCACCTGCAGTTCGCTTCGGACGAAGCGGTTGAATCAGCTGTTGATGCGTACCGCTCCTATATTGAGAATGAGACACTAGCTTTGAGCAGTGCAGCGGTTGAGGTGCTTTCAGAAGAGGAAGACCGTTCCTTAAACGGACATCCATTTAGAGTTCGAATCACGTGTGACTGATCCTTCGTATTAGGTCATTGACAGAGCTTGGGGCGGATGATAAACACGCAACCCTCAAATTTTACATGGCAGTTGGTTGGCAAGAAAGAGCAATAGAATGGCAGCGAAAAAAACAAGTTCAAAAAAAGTTTCTAAGAAAGCTCCGGCTAAGAAAAAGGCGGTAGCGAAGAAGGCTCCGGCCAAGAAAAAGGCAGTAGCGAAGAAGGCTCCGGCCAAGAAAAAGGCGGTAGCGAAGAAGGCTCCGGCCAAGAAAAAGACGGCAGCGAAGAAGGCTCCGGCCAAGAAAAAAGCGGTAGCGAAGAAGGCTCCAGCCAAGAAAAAGAGCGGCAGTCGCAGTTCAGGTGGCACGCTTTCGGGTAAAATCGGCCGCAACAAACATTTTACGGTAAAGCAGTTGAAGGAACAGTTAAACCGCCTGCTGCTGCTACGGGAACGAGTGACGGGTGAAATTTTATCAATTAACCGTGATTCTCTTAGCCAGAACGAGCGTGATCCATCGTTGTCAGATCAAGGCACGGATACATTTGATCGGGAGTTTGCCTTAAATCAGTTGAGCAGTGAGCAGGATGTTCTGTTTGAAATTGATGAAGCGATACGCCGGATTGAAAACGGTACATACGGAATTTGCGAAATGACGAATGAGCCGATCAATATCGAGCGCCTTGAGGCATTGCCCTATGTACGCCACTCAATTAAGGCGCAGTCTGAACTGGAAAAGGGTCATCATCGGTATCGTCCGTTCGGAAATACAATGCATGGTATGTAACCGTGAACAGGGGGTCTGATGCTCCCATGGAGTATAGCCATCTTGATTCTAGTGCTGGATCAGTGGACGAAACTGCTGATTCGCACCACCTTTATGTACGGTGAATCACGCCCGATTGTAGATAACTTTTTTCATCTAGTCTATGTGCGTAACGACGGTGCAGCATGGAATCTGTTGAGCGGTCAGAGCTGGTTGTTAATCGCAATATCACTCGGAGTATTGGTTTTTCTGGCGACCAAAGGACGGGCGGAATTTATGCGGTGCCGCTTCACGCAAGTGCTCTATGGATTGTTGCTCGGAGGAATTGCCGGTAATTTGGCAGATCGTGTTCGGTTTGGCTGGGTGACGGACTTTCTCGATTTCCAATTCGGGACGTATCACTATCCATCTTTCAATGTGGCGGATGCTGCCATCTGTATGGGCGCGCTACTGTATATACTCTGGTCATGGCGGATGGAGAAGAAGGCGGAGCACACGGATGCGTGAGTCCGCAGCTTTTTTTCTGGTGGGGCCGACGGCATCCGGTAAGAGTGCGGTAGCGCACCGGTTGGCGGTGCAACGGGGTTGTGCGGTGGTATCTGCCGATTCGATGAATGTCTACCGAGGCATGAATATTGGCACGGCCAAGCCGACGGAAGCGGAGCGTCAGGCGGTGGTCTATTACGGCGTGGATGTGGTGGAGCCTTTGTCGGCGTTCAATGTGGCGGAGTGGATGAAAGCGGTAGCACCGGCGTGGTCTGAGGTACAGGTGCCGATAGTGTGCGGAGGAACTGGGTTGTATGTGAAATGCTTAACGGAGGGGCTGGATTCACCGCATGCAGAAGATTCAGCCTTACGGAATTCATTAGCGGATTTGACAGTAGAAGCGTTGCAAGCACGAGCATTGGCTGCGGTTCCAGAAGGCTTTCAAGCGCTCACCGAAGATGATCGCGAGAATCCACGGCGATTGATTCGGTTGCTTGAGCGTGGTGGGCAGGGCGTGAGCTGGGGTGCGGGTAGTCGCGTGAAGATGGTCGGATTGCAGTTAGAGCGCGAGTTATTACACCGCCGAATTGAAGAGCGAGTAGAGAGCATGTATGCGGCTGGGCTGTTGGCAGAAGCGGAAAAACTGATCGACCAGCCCCTATCAAAAACCGCGCAGCAGGCGATAGGATATGCGGAGGCATTCGCTTGTCTGAAGGGTGCGTGCAACGAAGCAGCAGCCAAAGAGCGGACGGTCATACGCACGCGGCAGTTGGCCAAACGGCAGATGACCTGGTTTCGGAATCAGTTGGCGGTGGAGTGGGTTCCGGTGGATGCTTCGGCAACCGTGGAAGCAACCGCGGAGGCCGTTGCGCGTTGTTGGGAGCAGACCGGTGCCGGCCAGGTGAAGGCTTGATTGAGAATAAGGACAAGACGATAGAGCGGGTGTTGCTGGTTGGGGTTTTACTGCCAGGCGAGGAGGAGTGGCGGGTTCGTGACACGCTTGATGAGCTAGCGCAACTGGCGGAAAGTGCTGGTGCCGACGTGTTGGAGCGGGTGCTCGTGAAGCAGGCGAAGCTAAAAGCAGGGCATTATATCGGGACCGGTAAGGCGGAAGAGATTGCCGAGCAGGTGGCAGAAGAAGAAGCGACGATGGTTGTGTTTGATGATGATCTATCGCCCGTGCAAGGTCGAAATTTAGAAGAGGTGCTGAAGGCGCGGGTACTGGACCGCACCCAGTTAATTTTGGATATATTTGCGATGCGGGCGCAAACGCGAGAGGGGTGTTTGCAAGTGGAGTTGGCCCAGCATCAATATTTGCTACCGCGGTTGCGGCGTATGTGGACCCACCTAGAGCGGCAAAAAGGGGGGATTGGTCTGCGGGGACCGGGTGAGACGCAGTTGGAGATGGACCGGCGGCGTATTCAAGATTTGATTCGCACCTTGAAGCGGGATTTAGGGCTGGTACGTACCCGACGAGCGGAACAGCGGCGCGGTAGGCGGCGGCACGGCTGGGCGCTCGTATCACTCGTCGGCTATACTAATGCCGGAAAATCGACCCTACTGAACCATCTCTCTGGTGCGTCGATATACGCGCAGGATCAACTGTTCGCCACGCTCGATCCGACCACGCGGCAGGTAGAATTACCACAGCTTGAGCCGATGCTGATGACCGATACGGTAGGGTTTATTCAGAAGCTGCCGACGCATTTGGTGGACTCGTTCAAAGCAACGCTGGAAGAGGTAGTGGAGGCGGATCTGCTGCTACACGTAGTGGATGCAAGCCATCCGCAGGTGGAGACGCAACTCGACGCTGTGCATCAGGTGCTCGAGGATATTGGCGGGTTAGATAAACCAATGCTCTATGTTTTTAATAAGATCGACGACGAAGCCGGTGCGCGGGCAGCGCGGCGTCTGAAGCAGCGCTATCCGCATACAGCAGCGGTCTCGGCAAAAACGGGCGAAGGGATGGAGTCGTTGATCGCAGGCATTGCAACGTGTCTGAAGGGGCGGACGGAGGAGCTGAAATTATCGGTGCCGCTCAGCGAGGGACGGCTGCTGGCACTGCTCCAAGAGCGCGGGGTTATTCTACGGTCTGCATACGATGGGGGAACCGCGGAGCTAGACGTGCGGGTGTCGCCTCAACTGGCGGCCCAGTGTGCCCGGTTTACCGTTTCGTGAGCGTTTAGACGTCTTCTTCGCGCTCTTCTTGATCCCACGTCACCGATTTTCTAAGGCGATCCGGTTCCACGAAATCGCGAATCACTTCCCCGCCATCGGGATCGCGCAGCGAGCAACGCACCCAGATGCCAAGCGGTTCGCTATCGAGATTGATATACTGCTCGTAGCGCCGCGTTGCTGAGCGCTCAAGCAGCGTAATGTTAGAGGTGGCCTGATTGCTGGTTTCGTTTGGTTGTAGGGTAAGGGTTTGCAGCCGTCCCTTTTTAATTTTAAGTTGTTCTTGTGGGTGATGGGGCGAAGGCAGAACGGGGCGGTTGCTGTTTTCGGGGCGCTCTTCCTGGTTGACTTTCACCGCTTCCTCTTGGAGATAAAATAGTTTGTACTCCACTTTCAGGCGTTCGATAGGCAGGTCGCCTTTATTTAAAAGCTCGAGTTCGTAAAAGAGGGGCGTTTTTTTATCGGTCGCAATTTCTACGACACCTAATCCCGAACCCCGCCGACCGGCGCGTTCTTCCGCAAAATTTATTTCGTGCTTGGTTTTGGTGTAGTCGCCCTCGATCTCTTTGATGGTCAGGTGGAGCCGGTCATTTAACAGGTGATGAGCGGCATACCATTTTCGAATATAGGTTTGGTCGGCTTTGCTGAACAGCGTCTGATCAACCCTCATGGTTTTTCCATCGTTTCGTTGGATCTCCACCTGCCCGCGATCGGGATCTACGGTGAGCAGCGTGGCCTCGAGCGTCCGACCGTCGTTGACGGTAAAGGTACGCGGTGCTGCCCAACTGCAAAGCGGTATAGCGATGATGAGTAGATATATAGGAATATTAATTTTCATAATTAAATAACTTATACTACCCTACGTTATTGTACACGAAATTAAAATTGTTCGGTAAATAGCGTGCGATTTAATCTGAAAAAGGGTGCTTTACATGGGCGAGGGTGATTCGTACACTCCCGCCCTTACGTAGAAGAACGAGAATAGAAATGAAGGAGTCCCCAGGTGGATGCAGGAAATAAAGCGGAAACAGTAGCAGCCTTTAAGCGAAACGAAAAAGACACGGGTTCGCCAGAGGTACAGGTGGCGTTAATAACGAACCGAATCAAAGATTTAACTGAGCATTTAAAGACCTTCAGTAAGGATCACAGCGCGCGACGCGGATTGATCATGCTGGTGAATAAGCGTCGTAAATTGCTGACGTATGTGCAAAAGCAGGACGATGCTCGTTACAAAGAGTTAATCGCTCGATTGGGTCTGCGTCGCTAACGCAGGCCTTTTTTTATGGCGGACGCATACGAGCCGCCGCGTATTCGATGGGGGCAGCGTTGCTCCCGCAAACCAAATAGGAAAGGTGCGCCCTGAGGATTTTAACGTGGGCGCGAAAGGTACTAAATGAAGGGTTCAACCAAAGTAGAATTCGAAGTCGGCGGTTTGCCGATGTTTTTTGAGACCGGTGTATTGGCGAAACAAGCCGATGCAGCGGTTACCTGTGGATTAGAAGATAACATTGTCTTTTCTGCGGTCACGTCAGCCAATGAGGCGCGTGAAGGGTGCGATTTTTTCCCCTTACAGGTGGAGTATCGCGAGAAGTTTTATGCCGCCGGACGATTTCCGGGCGGATACATCAAGCGGGAAGCGCGACCTTCTGAGAAGGAAGTGTTGACGATGCGGGTGACAGACCGTCCGATTCGGACCCTGTTTCCGTCGAACTTTTACCGGGAAGTGCAGATCAACAATATGCTGATGAGCTGCGATGAGAAGCGTGACACAGATATTCTGAGTGTAAACGCCTCCTCGGCGGCGCTGACGTTGAGTGAGTTGCCGTTCAACGGACCGATCGGTGCGGTGCGTATTGCGCGCAACGATGGCGAGTGGATCATCAACCCCACGCATGAGCAACTGGCAGCCAGTGATCTGGATCTGACCTACTGCGGTGCGAAAGACCGGGTCATGATGATTGAAGGCACAGCCGACGAGATGCCGGAAGCGGAGTTTATTGAAGCGATGCAGACCGCGCATGCGGAAGTAGAGAAGATTATCGATGCGCAGATAAAACTGCGGGCCGAACTGGGATTACCGGAAAAGGTCTATGCACCGGAAGCGGCTGATAGCACGTTGCTGGACAAAGCGCGTGAATTGGCAGGCGATAAATTCATTGAATTGATGAAGATTGCAGGCAAGCAAGAGCGCCAAGACGCGGTATCGGGTTTGAAAACAGAGCTAAAAGAGCAAATGTTGGCGGCTTTCGAAGAGATGACCGACGAAGCATATTTCCACGCCTTCCACGATCTGGAAGTGGAGACGGTTCGTCGCAACGTGATCGAGAACAACACCCGTATTGGCGGGCGCGGATTCTTGGAGTTGCGCGATCTAGATGCACAGGTTGGCATCCTGCCACGTACACACGGTTCGGCGATCTTTGGTCGTGGCGAAACGCAAACGCTCTGTACCGTCACACTCGGCACCAAGAAAGAGACGCAGGGTCTCGACGCGGTAACCGGTGGCGTTAGCGAAAAAGAGTTTATGCTGCACTACAACTTCCCGCCCTATTCGGTCGGGGAAGTCGGTCGTTTGGGCATGACCAGCCGTCGTGAGATTGGTCACGGAAACCTTGCAGAGCGTTCGATTGTGCCGGTTCTGCCGGACGATTTCCCGTATGCGGTACGGGTGGTATCGGAAGTAATGGGCTCAAACGGTTCCTCTTCGATGGCATCTGCCTGTGGCGGTGCGTTGGCGCTGATGGATGCGGGCGTTCCGCTGAAAGCACCCGTAGCCGGGATTTCGGTGGGTCTGTTTACCGATGAGCAAGGTGCTTCGGTACAGGTAATCGATATTCTCGGGGTGGAAGACCACTGCGGTGATATGGACTTTAAGGTGGTAGGATCGCGCAAGGGGATCACGGGATTCCAAGTTGACCTGAAGGTACATGGGTTGAACTGGGAGCAGGTAACCGAAGCGTTTGAAATTGCGCGTAAAGGACGTTGCGACATTCTCGACTACATGGAGTCGGTCATCGCCTCTCCGCGTGAAGAGTTGGCTGCCACGGCACCGCGTATCACCAAGATTCAGATCGACCCCGAGAAGATCGGTGCGTTGATTGGACCGGGCGGTAAGCATATTCGTGGGATTACGGAAAGCTCCGGCGCGCAGATCGATATTGATGAAGACGGCACGGTGAGCATCTATGCAACCGATGCGGATTCGATGGAGAGCGCCGTATCGCAAGTCAACAGCCTGACGGCTGAGATCGAAGTGGGCAAGACCTACGACGGTAAAGTGGTAACGGTTAAAGACTTCGGTGCGTTTGTAGAGTGTATGCCCGGTAAAGAAGGATTGGTGCATATTTCCGAGTTGGCGAACGAGCGCATCGAGAGTGTGGAGTCGATCTGCAAACCCGGCGATGCCATGAAGGTGAAGTGTATCGACATTGATAATCAAGGTCGCGTACGCCTCAGCCGTAAAGCCGCGCTAGACGACGCATAAGCGATTCGTCATACCGTGAGAAAAGCGCCCTCAGCAACGAGCGGCGCTTTTTTTAGGGGTTTATCTCGCGCAGAGGGAATTGCATTCCATCGCACTAACTGGGGTGGGTGGAGCTGGGTGTTAGAGGTTGAGGGGGAAGGTGGAGCGGGTTTTGGGGTTGCGGATGAGCTGCTGAAAGCGGGGGTTGGTGCGTAGTTGCTGGAAGCGTGGGTCGCTTTGGAGGAGCTGGCGGGCGGAGGTGCCGTGTTGGTCGATCATGGTTTGGGCGGCGGCCCAGAAGGCGTTTTGGTCTTGGAGGAGGAGGTGAATGATGGCGAGGTTGGCTTTGGCTTGTAGGTTCTGGGGCTGAAGCTGGATGAGCTTTTGGAGGGCGGTGCGGGTGAGGGGGTAGTTGCGTTGCTTGCCGAGGATTTCGATGAGCTGGGTGAGAAATTGGGGGGTTGTTTGGGGGTTGTTGATGAGGGCGTTGGCGATGGAGTTGGCTTGTTGTTTTTGCCCGAGTGCGTGGTAGAGGTTGTGCATCTGGAGGGCGTCGGTGAGGCTGAAGGATTTGTCTTTGGCTTTGGCTTGGAGCTGGGTGAGCTGTTGGGTGAGGTCGCGTTGGCGTTGGAATTGCTGAATGACCTGTTGGATTTGTGCGTTTTGGGGGTCTTTTTGCTGGAGGGTTGTGAGGGTTAGTAGGGCTTCGTCGAAGCGTCCGCGTTGGGCGAGTAGGGAGGCGAGTCGGAAGTTGGCTTCGGGGCTGAGGTCGTAGAGCTCGATGGCTTGCCGGTAGGCGGCTTCGGCTTGGCGGGGTAGGTTGCGGGCATTGTATAGACCGGCGATGGCGGTGCGGAGTTTGGAGAAGGATTTGCGGGCGACGATGTCGCGTATGAAGCGGGTGTCGGAGGTGAGGCGTTGGGTGTACCAGTTCCAGAAGGCGGTGTCGTCGGCGATGAGTTCAGGGGTGATGGGGGTGGGTTGGTTGTTGAGTTTGAGGATGAGGCCGTGGGGGGTTAGGTAGGGGTACATCCAGGGCATGGGGTAGGATTCTTCGATGTAGAAGGCGCGTTGTTGGTGGGGGGTGGTGG
>CAXGYR010000038.1:0-13141 GCA_964014015.1 uncultured Kiritimatiellaceae bacterium | reverse complement strand
AATTCGCTGTGCGTTCGCGCTTCTTCTTGCCTTTTCGGCGCATCGTATTGACGGCCATAACACGGACATTGAAGAGCTCCTCCACAGCACGCTTAATCTCAATCTTGTTGGCATTCATCGAAACCCGGAAGAGATATTTATTCTCCTCCTCTGAAAGACGGGTTCCCTTCTCCGTCAACAAAACCTGTTTAATCAAATCCGATGATGTTCTCATCCCTCACCGCCTTCCTCGCCTAGCCGCGAAGAAAGTGCCTTCATCGCTGCCTCGGTAATGACCACCTGCTTGTGACGCAACAGTTGATACGTATTCACTAAATCTGCCGTCGCCACCTCAACCCGTTCTAAATTCCGCGAAGCCAGCAACAGATTCTCCTGCGGTGCTTCCACCACAACCAGACCACCCCGCTCCAGACCCAGTCCGTTTAGAATCGCCGCCAATGCTTTTGTCTTTGGCGCATCCAACACCAGTGAATCGATCACCGTGATCTCTTCCTGAGCCACCTTCGCACTAAACGCACGACGGAATGCCAGCTGAGCCACCTTCTTCGAAACTTTTTTCTTATACTTACGCGGCTGCGGACCGTGTGCTACCGCACCGCCACGCCAAATAGGTGACTGCTTGTAACCCGCACGCGCACGACCAGAGCCTTTCTGCTTCCACGGTTTCTTGCCGCTTCCTGCTACTTCCGACTTACTCTTCGTCGAAGCTGTTCCCGCCCGTTGGTGCGCCAGATAGGCCACCACGGCTTCGTGCACCGCCTGATCGCCCTTGTCCTGAACCAACAACGTATCTGCCACATCGTAGTCGCCCACGCTGTCGCCCTTCACATTTTTTAGAGGTACTTTACTCATCGCTCAACCGCCTACTTCTTTTTCAGAGCTTCTTTAACTGTCACGATGCCCCCGTTCGCACCCGGAATCGATCCCTTCACCAGAATCAAATTCTCTTCGGCACGCACCTGCATCACTCTCAAATTCTGTGTCGTTACCCGCTTGCTACCCATGTGTCCCGGCATTTTCTTGCCCTTGAACACACGGCCCGGAAACTCACACATACCAATCGAACCCGTACGCCGCATCCAGCCGCCACCGTGCGAAGCACGACCGCCGCCAAAATCATAGCGTTTCACTACACCTTGGAAGCCACGACCCTTACCAGTCGCCACCACGTCCACATAGTTCACGTCTTCAAAAGCGCTCACATTCAGCACATCGCCCACGGCCACTTCCGCATCCGCATCCACGCGGAACTCACGCAGTACCCGCTTCGCATCTACACCCGCTTTCTTGTAGTGCCCCAGCGCCGGCTTTGTCATCCGCTGCTCTTTCTGCTCAGCATAACCAAGCTGCACCGCAGTGTATCCATCACGGTCCTCTTCTTTGCGCTGCACAACCACACAGGGTCCGACTTCCAGCACTGTCACCGGAATCGCCGCACCGTTCTCATCATAGATGGAGGTCATGCCCAATTTTTTTCCAATTAAACCCTTCATCCCCGTCTCCTAAATCTTAATTGTGATATCCACACCTGCCGGCAGGTTCAGCTTCTTCAGCTCATCCACCGTCTTGATTGTTGGATCAATAATATCCAGCAACCGCTTGTGCGTCCGAATCTCGAACTGCTCCATCGACTTCTTATTCACGTGCGGGCTCCGGTTCACCGTAAACCGCTCAATACGCGTCGGCAATGGAATCGGGCCTGCAACCCGCGCGCCCGTGCGACGCGCCGTCTCTACAATCTCCGTTGAAGAAACATCCAACACGCGATGGTCGAACGACTTCAATCGAATTCTAATACGTTGATTTGTCATACTTATTTTCTCTCTTTTACCGGTTGAGGATCGAATCCGTCATATGCGCCGGAACCGGTTCAAATGCTTGCGGTTCCATCGTATAGCTTGCCCGACCCTTAGTGAGGGAACGCAATGTTGTTGCGTACCCGAAAACCTCTGCCAACGGAACATCCGCCTGCACCATCTGTAAATCATTCGACGCTTGAATCTCCCGCACCCGACCCCGCCGGCTGTTCAAATCCCCCATCACATCGCCCAGATGCTCATCCGGACTCGAAATCTCCACCACCATAATCGGCTCGAGCAATACCGGATCACTTGCATTCACCACCGCCCGCAACGCCATTACCGCCGCCGATCGGAACGCCATCTCCGAACTCTCCGTCTCCCGTGCCTCGCCACCGATCACACGGATCTTCGTATCAATAATCGCAAAGTTACCCAATACACCCGTCATCAGTGCATCCGAGATGCCCTCTTCAACTGCCTTGCGGAAAGCCGCCGGTACTTGATCCATCGACACATCAAACACAATTTCATTGCCCGCACCCGCCGCATTCGGTTCCGCTGCCAGCACCAACTTCGCATAGTGCTGCTCGCCACCAATCTCACGCTCAAAAGCAAAAGAGCCCTCCCCTTTCGAAGAGATGCTCTCCCGGTAGGCTACCATCGGCTTACCCGCATTCGCTTGCACGTTGTACTCACGTAAAATTCGATCCTTAATAATCTCCAAGTGCAACTCGCCCATGCCCTGAATAATCGTCTGACCCGTCTCCTCGTTAATTGAGGTGTGGAATGTGGGGTCCTCTTCCACCAGATCCTGAAGCGCCGCCACCATCGTATCTTTATCGGCGGTTGTCTTTGGCTCAATTGCCATTGAAATAACCGGCTCTGGAAATTCAATGTTCTCCAGCAGAATTGGATCTGCCTCTGCACACACCGTATCACCCGTCGTGAAAAACTTCTGACCCACCATGCCGCCGATTTCACCGGCAAACAACACATCCACCTCTTCGCGATGATTCGCATGTAGCCGAAGCAGACGACCGATCCGCTCCCGCTTCTTTGTCCGTGGATTAAAAATATTCTGCCCCTTCTTCAACTGACCCGCATAGACCCGGACAAACGCCAGCTTACCAATAAACTTGTCGGTCGCCATTTTGAAGACCAATCCAGTCAACGGCTCAAAATCAGAAGCATCCCGCTCCAATACCGCATCCGTCTTCGGCACCACACCCTCAACCGCTGGAACATCTAATGGAGAAGGCAGATAATCTGTGACGGCATCCAATAACGGCTGAACACCTTTATTTTTCAACGACGACCCCGCCAACACCGGCACAATCAAATTGGCAATAGTTGCCCGACGAATCGCCTCTTTCAACAGCGCTTCCGACACATCACTGTTCTCCATGAACGCTTCAAGAAGTGCCTCATCCACATCCGCAACGGTCTCGATCAACAATGCCCGCGCCTCTTCCGCCTTCGCCGCAAGCTCTGCGGGAATTTCCGCCGCTTCGACTTGCGAGCCCATATCTTCTTCCGAAAAGCGATATGCACACATTTTCACTAAATCCACCACACCCGAAAACGTCTCCGCCGCCCCAATCGGCAATTGAACCGCTACGGCCGGAGCCTTGAGCTTCTGCTGTAGCTGCTCGAGCACCGCATCAAAATCAGCTCCCATGCGATCCATCTTGTTCACAAATGCCACACGCGGAACCCGATACTTGTTCGCTTGGCGCCATACCGTCTCCGACTGTGGCTGCACACCGCCCACCGAACAAAAAACGCCCACGGCGCCATCCAACACGCGCAGCGAGCGTTCCACCTCCACGGTAAAATCAACGTGGCCCGGTGTATCAATAATATTCACCTGGTGCCCGTTCCAGAAACAGGTCGTCGCCGCACTCGTAATCGTGATGCCCCGCTCCTGCTCCTGCACCATCCAGTCCATGGTCGCCGTGCCGTCATGCACTTCACCAATTTTATGCACCTTGCCGCTGTAGTACAAAATTCGCTCGCTTGTCGTCGTCTTGCCCGCATCGATGTGCGCAATGATGCCAATGTTACGCGTCAACGACAAACCGACGCCGCGGCCCTCAGCTTCCTTCTCGGAAACCGAGCGCCCTGCTCCGCTCTGCTTGTCTTGGCTCATTGTTTTCATCATTTCTCTTCTGGCGACAGCGAAAGGTTCCAATCTCTTGGAACCTTCCGACCATCGGCGACCCCCACTCAGGAGGTTTCCTATGTAATCCGCTCTCCGTCTTTACCAGCGGTAGTGTGCAAATGCCTTGTTAGCTTGTGCCATCTTATGCGTGTCGTCGCGCTTCTTGATCGCCGCGCCTTGGCCACGGTATGCATCAACAACTTCATTCGCCAATGCTCTACGCATCGGAACGCCCTTACGATTTCCAGCAAATTGAATTAACCAACGCGTTGCCAATGCCACCTGCCGCTTCGGCTTCACTTCCAGCGGCACCTGATAGGTGGCACCTCCCACGCGACGTGACTTCACTTCCAACCGAGGCGAAACATTCTCGATCGCTGTTGTGAATACGTGAACCGGATCTTCATCCGTCAATTGACCCTGAATATCCTCCAACGCACCATATACGATTTTCGCCGCCACTGACTTCTTGCCGCGTTCCATCACGCAGTTAATCATGTAGGCAACCATCTCGTTGTTATACCGAGGGTCCGGAATCAATTCACGTCGTTCTGCTCTGCGCCGTCTAGCCATCTTAAAAAATCCTCATTACTTAGGACGTTTAGCCCCATACTTCGAGCGCCCGCGCTTACGGCCGTCCACACCCAAACAATCCAATGCACCCCGCACAATGTGATAACGTACACCCGGCAAGTCTTTTACTCGGCCGCCACGCACCAACACCATGCTGTGCTCCTGCAAATTATGTCCTTCACCACCAATATACGCATTCACTTCACGACCATTCGTCAATCGCACACGCGCCACTTTACGCAACGCTGAGTTCGGCTTCTTCGGTGTCTGTGTCTTTACCAACAAACACACACCACGCCGCTGTGGGCAAACCGACAACGCAGGCGATTTACTCTTCTTCTTCGCGACCGATCGCGGCTTGCGCACTAACTGATTAATTGTAGGCATAAAAATCTTTCTCCATTAAAGACGAGCGGCAGAATCTATACATCCACTGCCCCCCACGCAAGCGAAAGATTCATATTTTTTCACTTATTATCTACTGGTAGTGGTTCCATTCCCCCGTCCACTCCACAAACAATTTCATCGAAAGTAAAAACGGAGCCCGACGGACTCCGTTTTCACTGCCAACCTGACAACCAAATTTATAACTCGATTGTCGGCTCTTCCGCCATCTCTAGCGGATCGGTTGCAAAAAGATCTTCCACCGCAATCTCATCACCGTGCTTGATCGTTTTAATATCGCGATACATCGGGAAGCCAGTTCCTGCCGGAATCAAACGACCCATAATCACGTTCTCCTTAAAGCCGCGCAGCGTATCCACCATACCCAGCGTCGCCGCCTTCGTCAGAACACGCGTTGTATCCTGGAACGATGCCGCCGAGATAAACGACTCGGTCTCTAGCGCTGCCTTCGTGATACCCAGCAAGACAGGCGATGCTTCCGCCGGACGACGTCCTTCAGCTACCGCCTTCTGGTTGACCTCTTGGAAGGTCTGCTTCTCGACCTGCTCGCCCCATAGGAACTCAGTATCGCCCGGATCCGTGATCTTCACCTTCCGCAGCATCTGGCGCACGATCACTTCGATATGCTTATCGTTGATCTCCACGCCTTGCAGACGATAAACCGCCTGAACCTCATTCACCAAATACTCCTGCAAATCCTGTGGACCACACACTTCCAGCAGCTCCTGCGGAACAATCGGTCCCTCGGTCAACTGCTGTCCCTTGTGTACAAAGTCGCCCGGGAAAACAATCACGTGCTTGTTCATCGGGATGAGGTGCTCCTCTTCGCCGCCCGTAACCGTATCACGAACCACGAGTTTTCGCTTACCTTTGGCAATTCCACCCAGCTCCACAATACCTTCGATCTTGGCAATCTCTGCGGCATCCTTCGGTGTACGCGCTTCCACTAACTCCGCCACACGCGGCAGACCACCCGTAATATCCTTTGTACGAACCGTCTTACGCGGTGTACGGGCCAGCGTGAATCCAGCGGAGACTTTTTCCTTCGCCTGAATCATCACCTGCGCACCCGCCGGAATCGAATAGTAACCCGCTTTCTCTTTGTCCTTGGGATCACGAATCACAATCTGCGGATGTAAATCTTCTTTGTGCTCCATCACCACGAGTGTCTCGATGCCGGTCGACTCATCGACGCCCTTCTGCACCGTTACGCCCTCAATAAAGTCATGGAACTCCACTTTACCGTTATGCTCGGAGAGAATCGGAACAGAGTAAGGATCCCACTCAACAAACGTTTCGCCCGCCTTCACTTCTGCACCATCATCTACCGACACCTGCGCGCCGATCATCATTGCATACCGCTCCAGCTCACGACCTTCCTCATCCACAATAATCACGTTACCATTCTTATTCAGGATGATGTTGTCCTCTTCCACTTTCACCGAACGAATGTTCTCATACTTCACAACACCCGCCGACTTCGCATTAATACGTGGCTGTTTAAAGACCGAACTTGCCGTACCACCGATGTGGAACGTACGCATCGTCAACTGTGTACCCGGCTCCCCGATCGACTGCGCGGCAATGATCCCCACCGGCTGTCCTAGTTCTGCCATACGGCCTGTCGCCAGGTTCTTACCATAACACTTGGCACAGACACCCCGACGTGATTCACACGTCAGTACACTGCGAATGATCACCTGCTCAACACCGGCACTCTCAACGTTACGAGCGGTATATTTGTCGATTAGCTCACCCGCTGCCACAATCACACGATCCGGTTCGTGCGGATCACAAATATCTTCCGCCGCGGTACGACCCAAGATACGGGTTGCCAGTGAAACCAGCTCCTCGTCACCTTCCACAATCGCACCCACCTCAATACCGTTAAGCGTGCCACAATCCGGCTCCGTAATAATAATATCGTGAGAAACGTCCACCAGCTTCCGGGTCAGATACCCCGAGTCCGCCGTCTTCAATGCCGTATCCGCCAGACCTTTACGCGCACCGTGGGTAGAGATAAAGTACTCCAATACCGACAATCCTTCGCGGAAGTTCGACAGAATCGGGCGTTCAATAATCTCACCCGATGGTTTCGCCATCAAACCACGCATACCCGCCAACTGACGAATCTGCTGCCGCGATCCACGCGCACCCGAATCCACCATCACATACACCGGATTCAACTCTTCCCGCGAACGCTCATTCCGCGGATCATCGTTTTCCTCGAGTACATCAAATAACTTATTGGTCAGCTTATCATTCGTATCCGTCCAGATATCGATGATCATGTTGTAGCGCTCACCCTCCGTAATCAGACCCTTGCGATGCTTGTCTTCTACTTCTTCAATCTCCGCCCGAGCCGACGCCACCATGTCCGCCTTCCCTTCCGGAATAATCATATCGCATAGACCAATCGACATACCCGAACGTGTTGCATGCTCATAACCGAGGTTCTTCAGATTATCCAGCACCTTCACCGTCTGAGCATGACCCGCAATTTCATAACATTGCTCAATCAGTGTACCCACTACCTTTTTCGTGGCCGTCTTATTCACAAAGCCCATATCATCCGGCCAGACTTGGTTAAAGAACACGCGACCCACGGTCGTATTGATTAGCGCCCGCTCCATATCCCCATTGCGCGTCTCACGCTGATAATCTGGATTCCGGTAACGGATCCGGTCATGCAGTTTCACAACCCCTTCGTCATACGCTGTCTGAACCTCTTCAAGATTATTCATTAAGCGCAGATGCTCCTCACGCTTCTTACGAATGCCCTTACGCTCCATCTGGAACTGCTGCGACTCCGACGTTACAAAATAACAACCCAAAGCGATATCCTGCGTTGGCGTTGTAATCGGCTTGCCGCTTGAGGGAGAGAAGATATTGTTCGTCGCCAGCATCAACGCCTTTGACTCCACCTGCGCCTCTACCGAAAGCGGCACGTGTACCGCCATCTGGTCACCATCAAAGTCCGCGTTGTACGCCGTACACACCAGCGGATGCAACTGGATCGCCTGCCCCTCAATCAAAATCGGCTCAAACGACTGAATCGACAATCGGTGCAATGTCGGCGCCCGGTTCAACATCACCGTATGCCCGCGCGTTACCTCATCGAGAATATCCCAAACTTCATCCACCTCGCGCTCAATCATCTTCTTCGCGCTACGCACGGTGTGCACCACACCCCGCTCTTTAAGGCGACGAATAATAAAGGGCTCAAATAGCACCAACGCCATCTTCTTCGGCAGACCACACTGGTTCAGCTTTAACGTCGGCCCAACCACGATCACCGAACGACCGGAGTAGTCTACACGCTTACCGAGCAAGTTCTGGCGGAAACGACCCTGCTTACCCTTCAACATATCCGAAAGCGATTTCAACGGACGGTTACCCGGTCCGGTTACCGCACGACCATGGCGACCATTATCGAACAGCGCGTCAACCGACTGCTGCAACATCCGCTTCTCATTACGAATAATCACTTCCGGCGTCTTCAACGCCAACAGCGTACGCAACCGGTTATTCCGGTTGATCACGCGACGATACAAATCATTCAAATCCGACGTTGCAAAACGACCCCCTTCAAGCGGGACCAACGGACGCAAGTTCGGAGGAATCACCGGTAGCACTTCCAGAATCATCCACTCCGGACGCGATCCATTTTTAATGAATCCCTCCATCACCTTCATCTGGTTAACTAGCTTTTTACGCGTCTGCTTCGAGCGCGTATTCATCATCGCCTCTTCCAGCTGTTGCAACATCTCCGCCGGATTGATCTTGCTCAAGAGTTCACGCACACCCTCAGCCCCAATCTTCGCCGTGAAAGACTCAATGCCAAAATTAGCCACTGCTTCGCGGTACTCCTCTTCCGATAGAAGCTGTTTACGTTGCAAGGGTGTACTTCCCTCATCCGTCACAATGTAATTATCGTAATAGAGAACGCGTTCCAGATCCCGCATCGTCATATCCAAGATCAAGCCCATGCGGCTCGGTGTGGCTTTGAAAAACCAGATGTGTGAAACCGGTACGGCCAACTCAATGTGCGCCATACGCTCACGACGAACGCGCGAGAGCGTAACTTCAACACCGCACCGATCACAAACAACACCCTTGTGCTTAATCCGCTTATACTTTCCGCACGAGCACTCCCAGTCCTTCGTAGGACCAAAAATACGCTCACAAAACAGCCCGCCCTTTTCCGGCTTAAACGTCCGATAGTTGATCGTCTCCGGATTCCGAACTTCGCCCCGGCTCCACGACCGTATCGCCTCCGGCGAAGCGAGGGTGATGTTAGCAAAGTCTGTCTGCTCCTGCTGATTAACTCCAAAAATATCCATCATTGCATTCTGCTTCTGCAAATCCTGAAAATCCGGTGCACTTCCTTCACGTACCTTCATAATTAAACCCTCACTTCGTTGTTATACAATGGATGGACTCGTCAGAATCGAATCGCCATCTTCATTTTTCACCTGGAAGTTCAGTCCCAGCCCCTGCAACTCTTTGATCAACACGTTGAACGACTCTGGGCGACCCGAATCAAGCACGTTCTCACCCTTCACAATCGCCTCATACATCCGCGTTCGACCGGCAATATCATCCGATTTCACCGTCAGAATCTCCTGCAGAGCATGCGCAGCGCCATACGCTTCCAGCGCCCACACTTCCATCTCACCGAAACGCTGTCCACCATACTGCGCCTTACCACCCAGCGGCTGCTGCGTGACCAACGAATACGGCCCCACCGCACGAGCGTGAATCTTCTCGCTCACCAAGTGGTGCAGTTTCAGCATATACATAACGCCCACTACCACGCGCTGTTCAAAGCGCTCGCCAGTACGTCCATCATATAAATCCGTCTTACCATCATCCGAAAGATCCGCCTCATGTAGCATATCCCAGATCTGGGCTTCCGAAATGCCGTCAAAGATCGGCGTCGCCGCATGCATACCTAAATGCTTACACGCCCAACCCAAGTGTGTTTCCAACACCTGACCCACGTTCATACGCGACGGTACACCCAGCGGATTTAACACGATGTCCACCGGTGTTCCGTCGGGCAAGAACGGCATATCCTCTTCCGATACGATTCGGGAGATTACACCTTTGTTACCATGACGACCCGCCATCTTGTCACCGACTGACAGCTTCTTCTTCGTAGCAATGTACACCTTCACAGACTTCACAATGCCAGCGTCCAGCTCCTCGCCACTACCCGCACGATCCAACGAACGATCCTTATCCTGACGAGCCTCCACAAACTTGTTTCGGTACTCATCAATGATGCCCATGATCTTGATCCGAATAGGGCTTGGATCAATCTCCACATGTTCATAGTTCGCCGCCAACTTCCGCAACAGCGTCTTCGTGATCTTCCGGTTCGCCGGAATTAGAATATCCCCGCTCTCGCCATTAACCACATCCAGCGGAATCTTTTCTCCCAGCAAAATGTTGGATAGCGCCTCCGTCAAATCCTCCGTCAGCTGAGCCACCACATCATCATGGCGATTCTTAATTTCGCTCTGCCGCTTCTTCAAATCCTCAGGCGTCTCCTTCGAATCGCCATCGCTTCCCTTCGAAGAAACCTTAACGTCCATAACTATACCATGCGTGCCCGATGGTGCCTTCAGCGATGTATCACGAACATCAGCAGCTTTCTCACCAAAGATAGCACGCAGCAACCGCTCCTCCGGAGCCAACTCCGTCTCACTCTTCGGGGTAATTTTACCCACCAGAATATCGCCCGGCTTCACTTCCGCACCCACCTGAATAATTCCATCGTGCGAGAGGTTCTTCAACGCCTCCTCACCCACGTTCGGAATATCCCGTGTGATCTCCTCTGGTCCCAACTTAGTATCCCGAGCACCGCACTCAAACTCTTCAATGTGAATCGACGTATATACATCCTCACGCACAATCCGTTGGTTGATCAGGATGGCATCCTCGAAGTTGTAACCACCCCAAGGCATGAACGCGACTACCACGTTCTTACCCAGCGCTAACTCACCTTCGTCCGTACCCGAACCATCTGCAATCACCGCGCCGGCCGCCAACTTCTGGCCCACCGAAACCAACGGACGCTGGTTTAAACATGTCCCCGCATTCGACCGCATGAATTTACGCAAATCATAGACCTGCGCCGCCGGATCGTTCTTTTTCGTCGGCATTTTTCCGTCCGGTGTCACCACCACTTTATCCGCCGAAACATATGCCACTTTGCCCGCTTCACGCGCCGTCACCAGCACCCGTGAATCGCGAGCCAACCGACCCTCAATACCTGTACCAACAAACGGTCGTTCCGACTTCATAAGCGGAACCGCCTGCCGTTGCATGTTCGACCCCATCAACGCCCGGTTCGCATCATCGTGCTCCAAGAACGGAATCAAGCCCGCCGCAATCGAAACCACCTGCTTCGGCGAAACATCCATGTATTCAACACGATCCGGTGTCAGCTCGAGGAAATCACCTCGCACCCGCACCATTACGCGGTCGTTAACAAAACAGTTCTTCTCATCCAGCGGCGCATTCGCCTGCGCAATCACATAGCGCTCCTCTTCGTCCGCCGTCAGCCAGTCAATCTGCTTACTCACTTTACCCTTCGAAACCTTCAAATAGGGCGTCACGATAAACCCAAACTCATTCACCTTTGCAAACGTAGACAGTGACGAAATCAAACCAATATTCGGCCCCTCCGGCGTCTCAATCGGACAGATCCGACCGTAGTGCGAACTGTGCACGTCACGCACCTCAAAACCGGCACGATCACGGTTCAAGCCACCCGGACCCAGCGCTGACAAACGACGTTTATGTGTCAACTCCGACAGCGGGTTAGTCTGATCCATAAACTGAGAAAGCTGACTACGACCAAAGAAGTCCTTGATTACCGCCGACAACGCCTTCGGATTAATCAGTTTCTGTGATGAGATCCGATCCACCGTTGTATCAAAGATCGTCATCCGCTCCTTCACCAACCGTTGAATCCGCGCCAGCCCCACCCGGCACTGACCCTCGAGCAACTCACCTACCGTCCGAATACGGCGACTGCCCAGATGATCAATATCATCCAGTGTTCCCTCACCATTACGAATCAAAATCATGTAGCGCAGCGCTTCCACAACATCGTCCACTTCCAGCGTCAACGATGTGCTCTTCACATTTAATTTCTGCTGAATCTTATAACGCCCTACTCGACTCAAACTAAACCGAGCCTCATCAAAGAACAACCGCTTGATCATCTGACGCGCCGAAGCCGTCGTCGGCGGATCACCTGGGCGCAGTTTCTGATACAAATCCTTCAACGCCTCGTCCACTGTTCGAGTCGTATCCTCTTTCACACTCTTCAGGAAGAGACCTTGGTCCCACTCAACGTTCACTACGCCAAGCTTTTTGTAACCAGCCAGTTTCGCACGGCCAATCATATCCACCGTCAACGCATCATAGCGACGGCCAATCACCGACTCTGAATCTGCGTCAATTATATCCTCACTCAACACGAGATTCTCAAGCTCTTCCTCTTTGAAGACCTTTTTAGAGAGCGAGAACGATTCAAACGAATAGTAAAGCCCAAGAATCTCCTCATCAGTCGCGTAACCCAATGCGCGAAGGAACGTAGAAGCCAAGAACTTCCGGCGGCGACGTTTACGGTCGAGATAAATATAAATCAAGTCACTCGTATCAAACTGAGCCTCAATCCAAGACCCATGATCCGGAATAATCCGGAATGAATGCAAAATAGAACCATTGGCATGCTGAGACTGCTCAAAACAGATACCAGGAGAGCGGTGTAGCTGACTCACAATGACGCGTTCCGCACCGTTGATCACAAAACTACCGCTACCCGTCATCAACGGAATTTCACCCATGAATAAAGTGTCTTCCCGCAAATCCTCGCCTTCACGCAGCTTAAAGGTCACATACAGCGGCGCCGAAAAGGTCTCCCCTTCCCGCAGAGATTCCAACATATCGAGTTTCGGCTTCTTGATTTCATACGAAACAAAATCAAGCGCAATTTGCCCATCATAACTCTCAATCGGAAACGCTTCGCTTAGAACCGCCTGCAAACCCATCTTTTTTCGCTTCGAAGGAGCCACATCCAACTGCAGGAACTCGCGATAGGAGTTCAACTGAATCTCAATCAAATCTGGCGCTTCAAGCGCATCTGTCAACTTACCAAAGTTCTTTCTTTCAGCCATGCCAA
>CAXGYR010000037.1:0-14135 GCA_964014015.1 uncultured Kiritimatiellaceae bacterium | reverse complement strand
ATTAAATTTAAAAAATAAATAAAATATATTTATAAAAAAGAAGCGACCACAAACGTATGATCAGACGGCTTCTCCTCTCGCCTTGGTTCGAGATCAATCCAACAATCCACAGAGCGCTCCGCAAGAACCCGAGTAGCCAGAATATAATCAATCCGCCATCCGATATTACGCGCTACTGCATCCTTCACCCGATAATCAAAAAACGAAAAAAGCGTCTCATCCGGATGATGTCTTCTCAACAAATCCTCAAATCCAAACGAGCAAGTTGAAAGAAATGCCTTTCGTGCATCTTCATGAAAACAAGGATCATTCATCTTTGTCTGAGGCTGAGTTACGTCTTCCGGTTTTAGCGCAATATTCATATCTCCCAGCCAAACTACTGCATCCTCTGCTGCATACTCCTGTTCAAACATACTCCTCAACCGCTCGTACCAACTCAGTTTATAACGATACATCACATGGTCTACAGCTCGTCCCTGCGGCACATACGTATTCACAACTTCCACCCCACCAAATCGAGCTCGAACCAATCGTGTTTCATCGCGCGGTCCACCATCATCAAACCCGAACCGAACATCTTCCGGCCGCTCACGTGAAATCAGCGCCACTCCGTTATACGATTTTTCACCTCGAAAGACCACGTGGTATCCCAACGTCTCAAAGGCCTCCAACGGAAAATCCTCATCCTGCACCTTTGTTTCCTGAACTCCCACCACATCCGGTTCATGTTTCACGAGCCAGTCGCACAGAATCGGTAACCGACTCCGAATGGAATTCGCATTAAATGTCGCTATTTTCATGTATCAACTCCCTACATCTACCAATACCATACGACCCCCGAAAAATAGATACAACCCTCACAACCCAACGATATTGACACACTGAAAAGATTGATCCAATCATCTGAATAAACCATAACTCTTGCACACGAAACGGAACAAAATATGACAGAAGAATCCTCCACTCATTTTATTCACGAAATCATCGAAGACGATCTTGCTGCCGGAAAAATAGAAACCATCGTCACACGCTTCCCCCCCGAACCCAACGGCTATTTGCATATCGGTCACGCTAAAGCCATTCACCTCGACTTCGGCACCGCACAAAAATACGCAGGGCGCTGTCATCTCCGCTTTGACGACACCAACCCCGAAGCCGAAGATGAACACTACGTCCACGCCATCCAAGAAGATATTCGCTGGCTCGGTTACGACTGGCACGAAAACCTATTCTGGGCCTCCTCCTACTTTAACCAAATGGAAGCCTACGCTCGCCAGCTCATCGAACAAGGTGATGCCTACGTCTGCAACCTCTCCCAAGAAGCCTTCAAAGAGTATCGCGGCATCCCCACCCAACCCGGCAAAGAACCGCCCGGACGCCAAAACACCACAGAAGAAAACCTAAATCTTTTCGACCAAATGCGAAACGGCGACCACGCAGAAGGAGCCTATGTCTTACGCGCCAAAATCGACATGTCCTCCCCCAACCTCCACCTCCGCGATCCCGCCATCTACCGCATCAAACACGCCACCCACCACCACACCGGTGATTCCCACTGCATCTATCCCATGTACGACTTCGCCCACTGCATCGAAGACTCCATCGAAGGCATCACCCACTCCCTCTGCACCCTCGAATTCGAAGTCCACCGCCCCCTCTACGACTGGATCCTCACCCAACTCAATCTCTACCGCCCCCAGCAGATTGAATTTGCCCGCCTCAACATCACCTACACGGTCATGAGCAAACGTAAGCTCCTGCAACTTGTACAAGAAAACCATGTCCATGGCTGGGATGATCCTCGCCTACCCACCATCAGCGGTATGCGCCGCCGCGGTTTCACTCCCGCCTCCATCCGTAACCTCTGTACCCAGGTTGGTTGCACCAAATTTGAAAGCCTTACCGAACTCGAACGGCTCGAAGCCTGCGTTCGCGACGACCTCAACGAAACCTCTCCCCGTGCCATGGCCATCCTCGACCCCATCAAACTCATCATCGAAAACTATCCCGAAGACCAAACCGAACAACTCCAAATTGCCAACCACCCTCAAGACGAAAGCTTCGGAACCCGAACCGTACCCTTCACTCGTGAATGCTATATCGAGCGCGAAGATTATATGGACGATGCACCCAACAAATTCAAACGCTTCACCCTCGGTCGCGAAGTCCGCCTCCGCGGTGCTTACTGCGTCACCTGCACCCGCATCGAAAAAGACGACAACGGAAACATCACCACGCTCTACACCACCTACGACCCCGAAACCCGCGGCGTCAACCCACCCGATGGACGCAAAGTACGTGGAACCGTCCACTGGGTCTCATGCGCTCATGCCATCGATGCCGAAATCCGACTTTACGATCGTCTCTTCACCACCGAAAATCCCCTTGCCGACAAGGATAAGCCCTTCACTGACTTCCTCAACCCCGATTCCCTGCAGCTATGTCAAGCCAAGCTCGAACCCAGCCTACAATCCACCGACCCCGGCGACCGCTTCCAGTTTGAACGCATTGGCTATTTCTGCGCCGACCTCGACCACACCCCCGAAAAACCCATCTTCAACCGCACCCTCACCCTCCGCGCCGCCAAAAAAATCTAAAGCAGCAACGCTCGGCGAACTTCAGAAGCCTTCTCTTCACTGTCGCAAACAGCAATCCACGTCAACGCAAACTCAAACGCGGTACCCGGACCCTGACTCGTAATCAGTTTGCCATCTACAACCACTCGCTCATCTACCGGCTGCACATCCGCCGGCAACTCTTTTTCGACACCCGGATAACAAGCAAACGCTTTGCCCCTCAGCACACCTGCCGTATAAAGCACCAGCGCCGCCGCACAGATCGACCCTACCCACCGACCACTCTCCACAAACTGCCGCAAGGCTGCCTGCACCCCTTCATGCGCACAGAGCCGTTCCGTTCCGCCCAATCCTCCGGGCAAAACAAGAGCTTCCTGATCATTAAAATCGACCTCATCCCATCGGCAGTCCGCCGATAATTTCACTCCGCGGGATGCTGTAACCGGCTCTTGATCCAGTGCCGCCACCGTCACCTGCCAATCAGCACGACGCAATACATCCACAATAATAACCGCTTCCATCTCCTCGCAGCCACTTGCGATTGGAACCAACACCTTCATCCGCGTCTCCTATCCCACCAACGGAATCAACAACTGCTCCGCCTGCGCGCGCACCGTTGGGTCAAATTCCGCGTTCAACTCACCCGTCAGCACATCCGCCAATGCATCTCCCGCACACACCACAACCCCATTCACGTTGGCAATTGGCTCCGCCAACTCGGAGCCCAAGAAACACAGCACCGTCTGAACCCGAACTTTATCTTCCCCCTGCTCCTTAAAATAGGCCAGCAACTCCGCCGCCTCCCCTTTCACTTGACGCAACGGCGAACGCTTGATCTGTTTTCCGTCCACCCACGTTTCCCCTTCCCGAAAAGCAACACTTCCACTCCAGTTCTTCGTCTCCACCACAAACACTCCCCCAGGACCCACGAGAATGTGATCAAAATTATATACCCCACCAGGAAGGCGTACGCCATGAAACACCGCAAACTGCGAAGGCAAAAAAGCAAGCTCACGCGCAACCCACTCCTCGCCCTTAGCTCCTTTCAGATAATTTCCTAAGCGCCTGTTACCCCATGCCAACAACACCACACCTGCCATCGCCAAGAGAATAAACAGCAGACCCAATTGAGAAACCGAAAAAACGGGCACTGGAGCTACCGCCCGCAACAAATATCCCAGCAGCAAACAAAGTACCATAAACGGCCAAAACGCCTTCAACAACCCCATCATACGCGGCGCTTCACCTGCGCTACCAAATACCCGCGCAAATGACGCTTTAACATCTGTCCGCTGCTCACGCATCTCCATGGCAGATTCAACACCCCATCATATTAAATACCCAACACATCCCGCATCCCGTACAGCCCAGCCGGACGGTCACAAGCCCATAACGCTGCCTGCAAAGCGCCCATCGCAAATACATCTCGATCCGTTGCCCGGTGAGACAGCTCCAGTAACTCGCCTTCACCCGCCATCAACACCGTATGATCCCCCACAATGTCTCCCCCCCGAATCGCATGAAAACCAATCTCTGCATCCGTGCGAACACCGGGCTGACCCTGCCGACCATCTACCTGAACGTCCGAAAGCGACACCTCATATCCTCTTGCCGCCGCCTCGCCCAGCATCAGCGCCGTACCGCTCGGCGCATCGACTTTACGCCGGTGATGCCGCTCCAATACCTCCACATCATATCCACGTCCTTTCAACGCTCGCGCTCCCTCTTCGACCAATGTGCACAACAGGTTGACGCCTAAACTCATATTGCCCGACCGCACCACTGCAACCTTACCACTCGCTGCCTCAATCATCGCCAGTTCCGCCTCTGTATAGCCCGTCGTTCCAATCACCCAAGCCGGACCCCACTCCGCAATCCGCTCCGCATTGCCCGCGGAACCCACATGATACGAAAAATCAATAATTACATCTGCTTCCGGCGCCAACGGAGCCAAATCACACGTCACCTCAACGCCTGCCTTCGGCAACCCATTCGCAATGCCCGCATCCATTCCCAGCTGTTCCGCATCCCACAAATCCACCGCACCGCACAACTCCAAGCCTGCAATCCGTTTTTCCAATACACACCGAATGAGTGTACGCCCCATACGTCCGCCCGCACCCATGATTAATACTTTTTTGCTCATTCAACTATCCCCATAGCACGCATCGTGCTTCTCAATTGTTCTCGTAATGATGCCTCCATCTCACACAGAGGCAACCGGTACATCTCATCCACCCACCCCAACATCGCCGCTGCCGCCTTCACTGGAATGGGATTCGTATCAATAAACAGATCATCAAACAGCGGCAGCCACTGTTCATGCAACCTACGCGCCTCTTCCCAACGACCATCCCGTGCAGCACGGATCATCTTACTCACACCATCCGGCACCACATTTGATGCCACCGAAATAACACCACAAGCTCCCGCCTCCATCATTGGGATTGCCAACGCGTCATCCCCCGATAGAACCTCCAGACTACAGACCCCCAAAATTTCCCGCACCCGTTCCACCGAACCCGCCGCCTCCTTCACCGAAACTACGGCAGGGTGCTGCGCCAACTCTGCCACCACTGAAATCGGAATTTCCCGCGCCGTTCGACCCGGCACATTATATAAAACAACCGGCACACCCAAATCCGCCACCGCGCTAAAATGCCGTACGAGGCCCACATCATTCGGCTTATTATAATAGGGTGTCACCTGTAGCGTTCCATCCACTCCAAATGCCTTTGCCGCCAACGTCAACTCAACCGCCTCTGCAGTCGAATTTGCTCCCGTGCCTGCAATCACTTTGCAGCGACCCGCGGCCACACGTACCACCCGCTCGATCACCTGCAGATGTTCATCTGGACGAAGCGTTGGTGATTCTCCCGTCGTACCAACTGGAACCAATCCATCCACGCCCCCTTCAATCTGTCGCTCGACCAGCTGCTCCAGCGTGTCAAAATCAACCGATTCATCGCGATAAAATGGCGTAATTAACGCCGTGTACGTTCCTTCAAAATACATACAGCCCCTTCTTACACACTAAACTGCTTCAACCCATCAAAATCCAAGGTCGCAAAATGATCGTCCATTGTCTCCGCCCGGCGAATCTGCATCACCTCGCCATTCTCCCGCAAGAGTAGTTCCGCTGACCGAAGTTTTGCATTGTAATTGAAACCCATCGAATGTCCATGCGCACCCGCATCATGAATCACCACCAAATCCCCGATCTCCACCTGCGGCAACCGCCGATCAATGGCAAATTTATCATTATTCTCACACAAGGAGCCGGTCACATCACACAAATACTCACAAGGCTCCGACTCCTTGCCCGCCACCGTAATATGATGATACGCCCCATACATCGCTGGTCGCATCAAATTCGCCATGCACGCATCCAACCCCACATAATTCTTATAGGTCTCTTTCTTATGCAGCACTCGGCTCACCAACCAACCATACGGCCCCGATACCATTCGACCGCACTCCAGCCGAATATCCAATGGTGGCAAACCGCTCTTTACAATACAACGCTCATACAACTGGCGTAGCCGCTCCCCGAGAGCCAGCAAATCAACTGCCTGCTCCTCCGGTCGGTACGGAATACCAATTCCACCGCCCAAATTCACAAACTCAAACGTAATTCCTAACTTCACGCTCAGTTCGCCCACCAAATCAAACAACAGCTGAGCCGTCTCAACAAAATAGTCTACCTCTAACTCATTCGAAGCCACCATCGTATGCAAACCAAACCGCTTCACGCCCTTGTCACGCAACTGCCGGTATCCCTCAAACAACTGCTCCCGCGTAAAGCCATACTTTGCCTCTTCCGGCTTACCGATAATTACATTACCCCCCTTTAACGGCCCCGGATTATATCGACAACAAACCAACTCCGGCAGCCCCACATGCTCTTCTAGGTAAGCAATATGCGATAGATCATCCAGATTAACAATCGCCCCCAACTCTATCGCTTTCGCATACTCATATGCTGGCGTATCGTTCGAAGTAAAAATGATGTCCTCTCCCGTAATACCCACCTTATCACAAAGCACCATCTCGGGTAGGGATGAACAATCACCACCGAAACCCTCTGCCTTCAATAGCGTCAGCAAATACGGATTTGGTGCCGCCTTAACTGCATAGTACTCCTTGAAGCCCGGATTCCAGGCGAACGCCCGCTGCAGCAAACGCGCATTTTCACGCAGTCCTTTTTCATCGTACAGATGAAACGGGGTCGGGTACTGTTTCGTCAATGCCTCTAATTCACTTGTCGATAGGGGTATATTTTTCTCACTCATTTTTTTCCTTACTCCCCCTACTCATCCAAATAATTACTCTTCTGGCGGCGTCACAAACGAAGCAAACTCAGCCGGCAATGCACTCAACTGCTGACCAACACCCTCATTAATCCACCACACCAGCAACCGCTCCTCTTCTGCCGTCACAAACGGTTCCATGGGTGGCATGTGCAGCTCATCATCCTCCGGCAGCCGCATACGCTGAATCATCATCGATTCGTCCGCATCACCAGCAACCATAGCTGCTCCTGTTACGCCGCCCTTTAGAATAGCCTCTTCCGTCTCCATCGATAGTTTTGCCCGCAGCCGTCGTCCAGCATGGCACAACAAACACTTGTCGTCTAGAATCGGATAAACCGCAGCCTCAAAAACCGAACGATCATCACCCGCAAAAAGGTTCTCCACTTGTTGGTTAACAGCTTGTTCAGCCGATGCCTCAGCTGCCTGTGCCTGCCATGGAACATCGGCAAAAATGTCCCCATGCGTCATCACGCCACCCAAATGCCCCGCATACCCCATAACCAACGATACAACAATTGCTAGCAAGCCAATCTTCTTCATTCCAGCTCCCTTCATAACCACATCATAAAAAATATTCAGTGCCACCAAAAAAACCCAGGCAGCAATCAAATGTGGTTTCACCATATCACTATATGTACCGGAAAAATAGAGCGTCAAACCTGTCAAAAAAGATATACATGCACTCAGCCATGTAACCAGAGCACCCCCTTTCAACCACGGCTCAAAAAGCATCGCAGGCCGCCGTATACCGGCTATTACTACGAGAACCGTACCCGCCCATAACCCGATTGGAAGATGCACCGCCAACGGATGAAACCCACCTGCAAAAAGCAACCAATCAACCGCCTCGGCATCCCGAGTCGGTGATAGAAAACTCAAGGCACCCAATAGTAAGGTCCCAATCCATAAACCGCTCAACTTGCAACAACTTCTCATTTTACCAACTCACGCGGTACTACTGCGCCTCCCGCATCGCAGCCAATACCCGCAACCGCAAGGCATTTAACTTAATAAACCCGGTCGCATCCGACTGATCATATCCACCCGCCTCGTCAAAACTCACCAACTCAGGGCTATATAACGAGAACGGTGACCGGCGACCACATACATGCACACCGCCCTTGAACAACTTCAAGCGCACCTCACCCGATGCCGTCTCCTGACTCTGAGCAATCGCTGCCTGTAGCATCTCCCGCTCCGGCGCAAACCAGTATCCATTATAGACCAATTCTGCATATTTCGGCACAAACGAGTCTCGCAGATGCATCACTTCCCGGTCCATCGTAATCGACTCTAGCGCCCGATGCGCATGATGCAGAATCGTTCCCCCTGGGGTCTCATAAATACCCCGGTCTTTCATCCCTGTATAGCGATTCTCAACGATATCAATGCGACCCACCGCATGCTCACATCCCAAAACATTCAACCGACGCAACAGATCCGCTGCACCCAGCTCCTCCCCATTCACTGCCACGGGAATTCCCTTCTCAAATCGAATCTCAATCGTTTCCGGTTCATCCGCCGCTTCGCTCAATGGCTTCGTCATACACCACATCGCCTCATCCGGCTCATTCCACGGATCTTCCAGCACACCGCCCTCAAAACTAATATGCAACAAGTTGCGATCCGTACTGTACGGTTTCGAAGCCGATACTGAACACGGAATTCCCCGCTCTTCCAGATACGCAATCATGTCCATCCGTCCCTCAAACGCAAACTCCTCCGGCATCCGCCACGGCGCAATCACTTTAATGTCGGGCTTCAACGCATACGCCGTAAGCTCAAAACGAACCTGATCATTCCCCTTGCCCGTTGCACCATGACAAATCGCCTCCGCACCCTCCGCCACTGCGATATCCACCATCCGCTTAGCAATCAACGGCCGCGCAATTGAGGTGCCCAGAAGATATGTCCCCTCGTAGATCGCATTGGCCTGCATCATCGGAAAAATATAATCGCGCGTGAACTCCTCCTGCACATCATCCACATAGCACTTCACCGCCCCATGCTCCAATGCCCGCGCCTCCAGACCATCCAACTCCTCTTCCTGACCCACATTCGCACAATAACAGATCACCTCTGCATCATACGTTTCCTGCAGCCACGTCAACAGAACCGTTGTGTCCAATCCACCCGAATACGCCAAAACAACCTTCATCTATCTAATCCTCTCTGCCCATTAAAATGGGATATCATCTTCAAAATCATCAAAATCAGCAGGAACATCCTCATCCCGCGCTGGTGGCTGATCGGCAGCCGGCGCCGATCCATCCGCCGAGATTTTCCAGCCCTGCAAATTATTAAAGTAACGACCGTTATACTCCCGACCGCGAATATCAAAGGTCACCGTCACGTCCTGTCCCGGCTCAATCCCCTCCAGCAAATTAATTTTATCTTGCACAAATTCCAGACAGATCTCCTGCGGATATTTTCCATCCTCCACCGTCACCACAATCTCCCGTTTCTGAAAACCACTACCAAACGTCTGCGTCTCCTGCAGCAACTTCACCTTTCCACTCAATTCATACGCCATAACTCAACTCCTTCTCTACTGCTCATCCACATTCTTTACCAACGCAACCATCTCATCATGCAATGCATCACACGCAACATCAATCCAACTCAACGCCTGATCGACCTCCTCCGCGCTCACTACCATAGCCGGCAACATACGTAGTACCCGCTGCGCCGTCGCAATACTCAACAATCCTGAGTCAAAGAGCCGCTGCTGAAGCGGTAGCGCTGGCACCTTTAGCACCAGACCGTTCATCAGACCAAGACCCCGAACCCCCTCAATCCACTCCGAATGATCTACCGCAATGTCCGCCAACCCCTTCATCAGCCGCTCACCCATCGCCGTTGCATTCGCCAGCAAATCCTCATCCTCAATCGTCTCAATCACCGCCAACGCCGCCGCACTTCCCAGCGGTGTTCCCCCAAAAGTCGTCGCATGGTGCCCCGGCTGAAAGGTGTCCGCCAACCGTGGCCCCGCCACAATGCCCCCTATGGGAAAACCGCCACCCAGGCCCTTCGCCATCGAAAACGCATCCGGCTCCACGCCGTAATGCTGGAACCCAAACCACCGACCTGTCCGGCCCACCCCTGCTTGCACCTCATCGCACAGCAGCAAAATACCCACCTCATCACACAATGCCCGCAAGCCCGGCAGAAAATCAGGCGCCGAGGGAATCACGCCCCCCTCGCCCTGCAATGCCTCTACCATCACCGCTGCCGTCTGATCGTTTATCAACGCCCGAACTGAATCCAAATCGTTATAGTCCGCATACACAAATCCCTCTGGTAGCGGTCCAAATCCATGCTTCACCTTATCCTGACCCGTCGCCGTCAGCGTTGCTAACGTCCGCCCGTGAAAAGACTGCCTAAGCGTAATAATTTCATGCCGACCTCTTGTTGAGCCCCATAACCTTGCCAGCTTAATCAACCCCTCGTTCGCCTCCGCTCCCGAATTACAGAAAAAGCACTTAGCTCCCTCCAATCCCGAACATCGTACCAGCGCTTCCGCCAACTGCGGCTGCAACGGATTCATAAACAGATTCGACACGTGCATCAACTGCTCCGCCTGCTCCCGTATCGCCGCCACCTGCCTCGGATGCGAGTGGCCGATATTTGTCACCGCAATACCCGAACAAAAATCGAGATAACGCTTTCCTTCGGCGTCCCAAACCCACGATCCTTCGCCCCGCACCATCGCTATCTTTGGTGCATAGGTCGGCATCACATACGCCTCTTGCAACGCCTTGATCTCACTGGTTGTCATGTCACTCTTCATCTCAAATCACTACTTCAAAATTTCTGTTCCCACACCTTCACTCGTGAACAACTCCAGCAATAACGAATGTGGAAGCGCCGAATCAATTATATGCGCCTTCTTAATACCCGCCTCAACTGCATGTACCATACCCTTTATCTTCGGCAACATACCACCCGCAATTACACCCCGATCAATCAGTTCTTCCACCTCATTCAAATGCAGCGATGAAATCAGCGACTCCGCATCCGCCGGATCGTGCAGCAGTCCCGGCACATCCGACAGAAAAACCAACTTACGCGCCTGCAACGCACACGCCACCGCCGTAGCCGCATCATCCGCATTCACATTATAGAGTTGCCCCTTTTCATCCCGTGCCAGCGGCGTAATGACCGGCACAATATTCGCCTGCATATACGCCTCAATGGGCTCGACATCCACCGCCGTAATCTTTCCCACAAAACCCCAATCCAATGCAGCGCCGCTCGTCTCATCCCGGCCCGTCATACGCTCTGCGCTAAAAATATCCTCTCCGTGAATGCCCCGCGCCTTGCCATCAAACACCCGTAAAATATCCACCATCCCCGGATTCACCTGCTGATTCAGCACCTGTTCCACCACCTGAATTGAATCCCCATCCGTCACCCGCAGACCCTGCACAAACTCCGAAAATATCCCCGCTTCCCGTAACGCCTTCGAAATCGCCTTTCCCCCACCATGTACCACCACCGGATGCATACCCACACACTCCATAAAGGCAATATCCTGCAAGATGTTCCGCACCCCCGCCTCATTCTCCATGATGCTTCCACCGAACTTAACGACCACCGTCTCGCCCCTAAACTGCTGAATAAAGGGAAGCGCCTCTGTCAACACCGCCGCCTTTTCAATAAACGCATTCATACCCCGCTCCTAAACATTTATCCGCACATACTCTTCCGTGCAGTTGCACGTATACACCACCGCCTCACCGGCACCCAATCCCAACGCAATCCGAATCAACAACTCCTTCTCCGAAACCGCCTCTACCAATTTCTCCGAGAGTGTCTCCGCCTGAACACCACCCTCCACCGCAACTGTCTGCCCATACCAGATGCTCACCAACTCCTCATTCACCCGCGCCGACGAATACCCAATTGCATCCATAATCCGCCCCCAATCAGGATATGTCCCCGCCCACGCCGTCTTGTTTAATAATGAATTAGCAACCGACCGTGCCGCCGCATCCGCCGCCGCATCCGACTCCGCACCCTCCACCTTCACTGTCACAAAACGATCTGCCCCCTCACCATCATGCACAATCATCATCGCCAGCTCAAAACAGAGCGACTCCAATGCCGCAACAAACGCGACCCAGCCTTCCGCCCCCCCTTCAAGAACCACGCCCGAAGCGCCGTTTGCCAGCATCAGCACCGAATCATTCGTACTCTGATCTCCATCTACCGTAATCCGGTTAAAACTCCGATCCACCACCCCTTTTAACGCCCCTTGCAAAGCTCCCGCCTCCACACCCGCATCCGTCGTCACAAACGCAAGCATAGTCGCCATATTCGGTTCGATCATTCCCGCGCCCTTCGCCAGCCCCGTCAGCCGCACCCGTTCGCCTTTCACATCCACTTCCCGCATAGCCGCCTTCGGCCGAGTATCCGTCGTCATCATCGCCAGCGCCGTCTGCCCCAACTGATCTGTTGCCGCTTCTCTTGCTAGTGAAGACAAACCACTTCCAATCGCCTCCATCGGTAGCTGCGGCCCAATCTTGCCTGTCGAACAAACCAACACCTCTTCCGGCAGACAATCCAGCTCCGATGCCATCCCCGACGCCATTGCCAACGCCGACGTCATACCCACCGAACCCGTACAAGCATTCGCCACGCCACTATTCATCACAATCGCTCTTGCTTCTGGCTGTTCCAAGTGCGCTCGACATACCTTAACCGGCGCTGCACACACCTGATTCGTCGTAAATACACCCGCTGCCGACGCCGCCTGATCCGACACAATCAACGCCATATCCAACGAACCATCCCGCTTCACGCCCGCCGCAACCCCCGCACTCCGGAAACCCGCTGGCCACTCTATTTTTTTATCGACTGCACTCATTAACATCCTACTTACCGTATCACGCCATTAAATGGTTTTTCTCCTACTCCGAAAACAAAAAAAGCCCCCCAGCTCGGGAGGCTTTCTGCGTTGCAGTTCCAACGATTAACGTTTCGAGAACTGGAACCGTTTACGCGCTCCCGGCTGACCCGGTTTCTTTCGCTCTTTCACACGTGAGTCACGAGTCAGGAAGCCCGACTTCTTCAACACCGCTTTCGTCTCCTCGTCCAAAGAAGACAACGCCCGCGAAGCTGCATGAACCACCGCACCACATTGACCAGATTTACCACCACCCTTAACGGATGCAATCACATCAAACTTACCCAAACCACCGATGGCTTCAAAAGGCTTCTTCAACAGTTCAATCTGCAACGCCGTTCCAAAATACGCCGCAGCATCCTGACCGTTCACCAGAATTGAACCACTACCCTCACTCAAACGAACGCGTGCCACTGAACGCTTCCGCCGACCTGTTGCTGCCACTGTTGTATCTATCGCCATCGTATCCAATCCCAATTAAAGTTCTACTTTCAGCTCGCCCAGCTTCTGTGCCGCATGCGGATGATCCGGTCCAACATACACCTTCAACCGTTTCATCGTCTGCCGCGACTGACGGTTAGTCGGCAACATGCCCCGCACCGCCTGCGTAATAATCCGTTCCGGATGCTTCGCCCGAATCGCCGCCGCACTCTTCTCCGTTCGACCACTCGAATAGCCCGAATAATCCTGATAAATCTTATCCTGCTCCTTGTTTCCGCTCAGCTTCACCTTATCGCAGTTAACCACCACCACAAAAGCACCCGTATCTACATGCGGTGTATACGTAGGCTTATCCCGACCCCGTAACGCATCCGCAATTACCACCGCCAAACGACCCGTCGGCAGATCTGTCGCATCCACCAACAGCCACTCCCGCTGAATATCCGCCTCTTTAGGCATAAATGTCTTCATGAAAAAAGTCCTCACAACTAAATCGTGCTTAACACAAGGAGGGAGAAGCTATAGAAACGACCCTTCCCTGTCAACCCCCCGCCCGCATTTTGTTTTCCCCTGTTATTTCCCAAAAGCCGTGATATAACCCCTTCATGTTAGAACCCACATTTCAACACCAGTCACGCCCCTCCCAGCGACGTCTAATCCGCATCCTCATTCCCATTATCATTCTATTGCTCATCACGCTATCAATCTCACAGCTTCACTCCTTTCTCAGCCTGACTCGCCCTCCTCATTATGGATATATGACCCTCGAAAGCTGGATCGACGACCGCGCTCTCCAACAAGCCATCGAACTCTACCAAAACGGCGACTATAAAGGCATCCTCTGCACCGGCGGTCCCATCGAAATCGGACACTATCTTGCCGACTTCAACACCTACC
>CAXGYR010000036.1:0-14547 GCA_964014015.1 uncultured Kiritimatiellaceae bacterium | reverse complement strand
CGGCGTATTTTTTCCGACTGGAATCCGCCCCTGCATGTCTTCGGCTACATGCCACGAGTTGAATACCTAAACAACCCCTCTATGGAGCTGATCTCCAACAGCTTCCCCTCCATGAAACCACTCAACGCCGCTCTCAAAACCGATAGCGGACAGCGCCCCTGCCGAAAGGTAAAGATCATCTCGCAGGACTACGAAGAGTTTAACCCCGCGCTGCGCCTTAAACCTCGTGATATTGCCGTTATCGCCGCTGGAACCCACCGCCGCCTCCAGCGCATCCTCGACTACAGCGACTCCCTACAAGAGGACTCCATCGGCGGCATCATCCTCACCTGCGCTTCCGACGACTATCCCGACGCCCGAACCCTCGAAATCCTCGCCCACACCAACGTCCCTGCCATTGCCGTCGAGAAAGACACCGCCGACACCGACCAAGTACTCTACCAATGTTTCCGCAACACCAAGCTGCAACTCTACGACCGCCATAAACACCAGATGATCGTCGACCTATTTACCGAACACTTCGACGCCCCACGCTTCATCGAAACGTATCTAAAATAAAAAAGAGCCGCCCTACGGCGACTCGTTCGGTGTTCCGAATATTGGACCATTACGGCAGTACTGTATCGCCCATCAAGTGCAGATCCACCTGACGCGCTGCGCCGCGACCTTCGTTGATCGCCCAGACAATCAGCGACTGACCGCGCCGAGCATCCCCGCAAGCAAATACGTTATCAACGTTGGTAGTGTAGACTTCGTGCTCCGCCTGATAGTTTGAGCGCGCATCACGATCCAATCCAAACTGTTCACCCAGCACATCCTCTGGCCCCAAGAAGCCCATCGCCAGCAGCACCAGATCCGCCTCGATCCGCTTCTCGCTGCCGGGCACCTCTTCCATCTGCATCCGGCCGTTTTCATCCTGCTTCCATGCAATCTGAACCGTATGCATCGCCACTAGGTTGCCGTCCGCATCGCCTTCAAACTTCTTCGTCATCACCATGAAGTTGCGCGGGTCTTTGCCCTGCAAAGCAATCGCTTCCGCCTGCCCATAATCGACCTTTAAATTTGCTGGCCACTGCGGCCAAGGATTCGAGACACGATTTCGGTCGGCGTCTGGCTTAGGCATAATCTCCAGCTGCGTTACCTTCGCACATCCATGCCGCAGCGATGTTCCTACGCAGTCGGTACCCGTATCGCCGCCGCCGATCACCACTACTTTTTTATCCTTCGCGGAAATGTAGTTACCGTCTGCCAGCTCACTGTCTAGGAGGCTTTTCGTATTCGCGTGCAGAAACTCCATTGCAAAATGAACACCCTTCAGCTCACGACCTTCAACCGGCAGATCGCGCGGTTTCGTGGCACCTGTTGCCAATACGACAGCGTCAAACTGTGCCTTCAATTCGTCCGCCGAAATATCACGACCCACTTCCACGCCGGTTTTGAAAACAATGCCTTCTGCTTCCAACAGGTCGACCCGCCGCTGTACCACATCCTTATCGAGCTTCATGTTTGGAATACCATACATCAGCAGCCCACCGATCCGATCATCACGCTCGTATACCGTTACGTTATGTCCCGCCCGGTTCAACTGCGCGGCACACGCCAACCCTGCCGGACCTGAACCCACTACCGCCACGGTCTTGTCCGTACGAATTTCCGGCGGCTCCGCGACTACCCAGCCCATATCAAATCCCTTATCGATAATGGCTCGCTCATTATCGTGAATCGTCACCGCTGGTTCGTTAATCGATAGCACACAACCCGCCTCACACGGTGCCGGGCAGACCCGCCCCGTGAACTCTGGAAAATTGTTCGTATGGTGCAACCGGTCGAGTGCCTCACGCCAACGACCGCGATAGATCAAATCGTTCCACTCCGGAATCAGGTTGTTGATCGGGCAGCCACTTGCGCCCCCCTTCATCAACTCGCCCCGATGACAAAATGGTACGCCACAATCCATACAGCGTGCGCCCTGTGTCTGGCAGGTTTCCTCCTCGCGCAACACATATACCTCATCCCAATCCTTGACCCGTTCCGTCTCCGGACGCATCGGATTGGTCTCCCGCACATACTCAATAAAACCGGTTAATTTTCCCATTATACTGCTCCCAAATTAATTCGCTATGTTAGCCAAATGCATATCAAACGCCGCATCCACGATCTCCTCTTCCGTGCCGTACTGCTGCGTTGCCCGCGCCTGCTCAATATAACTCAACATCCGTTTATAATCGGTTGGAATCACTTTCACGAACCGTTGCACATTCGCTTCCCAGTCCGCCAGAATCTCCGCCGCGCGCGTTGAGCCCGTACGGCGCTGATGCTCCGCCACTTCCGCTTTCAGCGCCGCCTGCTCAGCCGCATCCGTCACGCTCTCCAGCTCGATCATCTCCATGTTGCATTTGGTCGTGAAGTCACCCTCTACATCAAATACATACGCCATACCGCCCGACATCCCCGCACCGAAGTTAATACCCGTACGGCCCAGTACCGTTACTGTTCCACCCGTCATGTACTCGCAACCGTGATCGCCGATACCTTCGACAACCGCCGCAACTCCCGAGTTCCGCACACAGAAACGCTCACCTGCCACACCGCGAATATACGCCTTGCCGCCCGTCGCGCCGTAGAAGCAAACGTTACCAACCACAATGTTATCCTCCGCGACAAACGGCGCCCGCTTGTTCGGATAGATCGTCAGCTCTCCGCCAGAAAGTCCCTTGCCCACGTAATCGTTAGCATCGCCCTCTAGCTCCAAGTGAATTCCTTTGCACATGAACGCACCCAGCGACTGACCCGCCGAACCATTCAACTTCATATGCACCGTGCCATCCGGCAAACCGTCGCCTTTATACACCTTGGTCAACTCATGCGACAGAACCGTACCGATGCTTCGGTCCGTATTCACAATGTCAAACGACGCTTCCACCTTCTCCGCATTCTCCAATGCAGGCTTCGCCGCCTCAATCAGTTTCCAGTCGATGATCTGCTCCAACATATGGTTCTGTTCTTTCGACTGATAGGTGCCCTCTTCCGCACCCATGGTCTCATTAAACAGAATCGGATCTAGATTCAGGTTTTTATATTTCCAATGATCCACCTCGTCGCGGAACTTCAAACAGTTCGACTGCCCGACCATCTCATCTACCGTCCGGAAGCCCAGCTCTGCCATAATCTCACGCAGACCCGCCACCAAGAACTCAAAGAATGTCACCACATGATCTGGGTCACCCTGATACTTCGCCCGTAATTCTGGCCGTTGCGTCGCAACCCCAACAGGGCAGGTATTTGTGTGACACTTCCGCATCAAAATACAGCCTTCCACCACCAGCGCCGCCGTCGCAACACCCCACTCTTCTGCACCCAGCAACGTAGCAATTGCCAAGTCGCGCGATGTCTTCATCTGTCCATCCGTCTGCACCACAATCCGGTTCCGTAACCGATTCCGTACCAACGTCTGGTGCGTCTCTGACAGCCCGATCTCCCACGGCAATCCCGCATGCTTAATCGAACTCAGCGGAGAAGCGCCCGTACCGCCATCAAATCCAGCAATCAACACCGCATCCGCTTTCGCCTTACAGACACCCGCCGCAATCGTTCCTACGCCACTTTCCGATACCAGCTTCACATTCACCCGCGCATCGCGGTTGCTATTCTTTAAGTCGTAGATTAATTGCGCCAAATCCTCGATCGAATAGATATCATGGTGTGGCGGCGGTGAAATCAGACCGACTCCCGGTGTCGACCCCCGCACACGCCCAATCCAACCATTCACCTTATGCCCCGGCAAGTGTCCGCCTTCGCCTGGCTTTGCTCCCTGCGCCATCTTAATCTGCAATTCACGAGCCTGACTCAAATAGTAACTGTTTACCCCGAAACGACCCGAAGCCACCTGCTTAGTGGCCGAACACATATCATCGCCATTCGGCAGCTTCTCGTAGCGCACTTCGTCTTCGCCGCCCTCGCCCGAGTTCGACTTTGACCCAATCCGGTTCATCGCAATCGCCAGTGTCGTATGCGCCTCCCACGAAATCGAACCGAATGACATCGCACCCGTAGCAAACCGCTTCAAAATATTCTCAGCCGGCTCTACCTCCTCCAGCGGAATCGATGCCCGATCTGACGAAAACTCCATTAAACCACGCAACGTGTAAGCGGCCTTGCTCTGATCATCCACCTTCGAACAATACTCCTTATACTGCTCATAATCCGCATCGCGCGTGCTCTCTTGCAACAGTCGAATGGTTTCCGGATTAAACAGGTGACGCTCGCCATCCTTACGCCACGCATACTCCCCACCCGGATCAAGCACCTTCGCCGATCCTCCACGCGTGGGATAACCCTTACGATGTTTCAGCAATGCCTCGTGCGCTATATCATCCAGACTCAGCCCCTCAATCCGGCTCACTGTTCCGGTAAAATATTTTTCCACTACCGGCGTACTGAAGCCCAGAATCTCAAAAATCTGAGCCCCCTGATACGATGCCAATGTCGAAATCCCCATCTTCGAGAAAATCTTCAGCAGACCACTATTAACCGCCTTGATATATTTCTGGATCGCCGCATCCGCCGTTAGACCCTCCAGCAGTTCATCCTGCTCCATCTGCTCAATCGTATGTAATGCCAGATAGGGATAGACCGCCGATGCGCCATAGCCGAGAACCGTTGCAAAATGATGTACTTCACGCACATCCCCCGCTTCCAGCACCACATCTGCATGACCACGCTTGCCCGCCCGTATCAAATGGTGATGCACCGCCGATGCCGCCAGTAATGAAGGAATCGCAGCATGCTCTCGGTTTGTCGTCCGGTCGCTAAGAATTAATACCGAGCAACCCGCATCAATCGCCGCTTCCGCCTCCGAAAAAACTCGATCCAAGGCTCGCTCCAATGCACCCGCTTCGCCAGTCGCTTCAAACACAATATCAATCTTCTGCGAACGGAACCCTGCCACATCCAGCGTTTCCAACTTTGCAAATGCCTCGTGCGTCAACACCGGCTGTTTAACCGCAATCCGACGGCAATGCTCTGCCGACTCCGTCAGAATATTCTTGAAGCCTCCAACGTAGGTTCGCAGATCCATCACAACCCGCTCCCGAATCGGGTCGATCGGCGGATTGGTTACCTGCGCAAACAACTGCTTGAAGTAGTGCGACAACTGTTGCGGTCGATCCGAGAGCACCGCCAGCGGATTATCCGCACCCATCGATCCCAACGGTTCCTTACCCCCCGTAGACATCGGCTTCAAAATCTCAATGATATCCTCATACGTATACCCAAACGTCTGCTGCTGCTTGAACAGTGCATCTCGCTCCGGGGTCTCAACTTCCGCCGCCACAGCCGGTAGCTCATCCAGATAGAGCATCGACTCATCCAGCCATGCCTGATATGGCTGCCGCGAGCACAGATCCGCTTTCAACTCGTCATCCGAAATAATCCGACCCTGCTCCAGATCCGCCACAAACATTTTACCCGGCTGCAAACGACCCCGCATCACCACCTTGCCATGATCCACATTAATCACGCCACTTTCCGACGCCATAATCAAGGTGTCATCATCCGTCAAACAATAGCGCGATGGGCGTAGTCCGTTGCGGTCAAGCGTTGCCCCCACCAGTACACCATCCGTAAAGCAGACCGATGCAGGCCCATCCCACGGCTCCGAAATCGCCGAATAGAACTCATAAAACGCCCGCTTTTCAGGACTCATCTTCGTATCATTCTGCCACGCCTCCGGCACCAGCATCATCAACACATGCGGCAACGAGCGCCCACTCAGCACCAACATCTCAATCGCCATATCCAGATTCGCACTATCCGAAGCCGCTAGATCACAGATCGGGAAAATCATCTCCAGCTCATCACGCGAAAAGGCCGAACATTCCAGTAGCACTTCGCGCGCCCGCATCCAGTTTATGTTTCCTTTGTTCGTATTAATCTCACCGTTGTGAGCGATATACCGAAACGGCTGTGCCAATTTCCACGAGGGGAACGTATTTGTCGAGAACCGTGAATGCACCAGCGCTATCGCACTGACCGCTTTCTCGTCCTGCAAATCCAAAAAGTAGTTCGGCACCTGCTCCGTATTCAACTGCCCCTTGTAGTTGATCGTTTTATAGGAGCAGGAAATGATATTCAGCCCCTCCGAACCAATACCCTCAACAGTTTCACTGGCTACTCGCTCCGTATATTTTCGAAATACAAACAGTTTTCGATCAAATGCTTCCGCACTCATCTCCTGCGGCTTTGCGATAAAAATCTGCTGAATACTTGGCTCCGTCTCCGCCGAATCCCGTCCCAAATCCTGATTGTCCACCGGCACCACCCGATACCCCAACAACGGCAACCCAAATTGCTCCAGATGGCGCTCAATGATCTCTTTGCATGCCGCTTGCTGCTGCTCATCACGCGGAAAAAAGGTCATTCCTACGCCATATTCACCTGCCGCCGGCAGTTCAATACCTACTTTCGGACATACCTCAGCAAAAAGGGCGTGTGGAATCTGCAACAAAATGCCCGCACCATCTCCGCTTTTCACATCAAATCCGGTTCCACCACGGTGTTCCATGCATGCCAGCATACCCAATGCATCTGTAATAACGGCGTGCTTCTTCGCGCCCTTCAAATTCGCAACAAAACCAATACCGCAGCTGCTATGCTCAAAATCAGCGCGATATAGACCTTCGCCCTCCAGATGTCCAAACTCATTTTCAATCATATTATTCTGCATCTTATTCCACCACTTTTTATCAAATTATTACTAGGCGCAAAAAGACCAACGCCTCTGCCCCACTCCAAAGACAACGTTGATCTCAGCTCATCCTTACTAAATTAATCGGTCATTAATGATCGATATATAATTCCCGAATGCGCAAAGAGTAGGAATTTTATATGGACGAATCAATCATTTTTTCAAACGGATCAGGTGCTACTGGTCGACCATTTTTTGTAAAAACCCCTGTAATTTCAGCCTCCACAACGACCTGTTCATCCACCAGCCGAATCAACCGCTGTACAAAGACAAACCGCAAGCGACCCGCCCGCCTCAGCTCCACCGTAGACCGGAAGCAATCGCGCGGACGTAACGAAAGCCGATAGTGAATATCTGCCCGCACCACTACCGGCTCCCAGCCCTCACACCGCAATGCATTAAAATCACATCCTGCCGCATGCAAAAACTCATGCCGTGTATGCTCTAAATAATTCTGGTAAACTGCGTTGTTCACGATGCCCTGCACATCGCACTCATAATCCCGCACCTGCATATCCAATTCGAATCGCTTCATTCCGACTCCTCCGGTTTTGACCGGCCCTCTAGTAGCGTACGCCGGAAACGCGCTAGCCGCCGATCTTGCTCGCGCTTCTCCACCACACCCGTAGAAAACCGCGCCGCCTCACTCATCAATCGCACATAATGATCATACCGCTCCTGCGGTAGCGTTCCTGCCTCAACTGCACCCATCACCGCACATCCCTCCGTCTGGACATGTGCACAATCACCGAAACGACAATCCACCGCCAGCGCCTGTATATCGTCAAACGTCTCTCCAATTCCACTCTCCGCCTCCATGTTGCCCAACTCACGCATACCCGGTGTATCTATTACATGCCCTCCGTTCTCCAACGTAATCAGTTCACGCCATGTTGTCGTATGCACCCCCTTACCATCCGACTCCCGCACCGGCAGCGTAAACAACCGCTCCTCCCCCAGTACTCGATTCAACAGCGTCGATTTACCCGCACCCGAAATGCCAACCACACAACACGTTAGGCCGGGCTCAAACAACGCCTTCACCTCTGGCAACCCTTCCCCCGTCTCGTTACTCATCAAATAAACCGGCACACCCGGCAGGTGATCCCGCACCTCCCGCTCCACCTCCTCACACGCATCGCTCGTCAACAAATCCCGTTTGGTCAGTACAATCACTGGCTCTATCCCGCTCTCATTGACCATTACCAGATAGCGCTCAATCCGCTTCAGGCTAAACCCCGATCCCACTCCCTGCACGATAAACGCCCGATCTAGGTTCGCCGCAATCAACTGCTCGCGGGAAGATCGTCCAGCACTCTTTCGACGCAACACCGAGCGGCGTTCCAGCACACGATCCACCCGCCCGAACTCCCCTTTGTCGAAATCTTTCACCAGCACCCAGTCTCCCACCGTCGGATAATCACTGCGCGAACGTGCCTGATGCCGTAAGCGCCCCGTCATTTTTGCTGAGCGTATCTCCACCCCGTTCGAAACATCACACGCTCCTTTGTGGATCGCCACCACTCGCGCTGCCTGTTGCCCTCGCGGCACATCAACCATCCCGAGTTGATCCACAAAAAAAGAGCTCCACCCTAGATCTTCTAAGCTCAATAATCCCACCACAAGTTTAACGTATAGACCGCCAACTCCTCTAAGGTCCCGTCCGCCTTCTCAAACGGATGCATCCGATCTTGCATCGGCCATACATAACAAACCAACGAGTCGCCCGGACCATATCCATCCGTCACCACACCCATCAGATATACCGAACACCCCTCCTCATCCCGCGCCACAAAAGCATTTTCCTCAACCTTCACCACCCGACCTTGAAATACGGCTCGATCTGGCACAGCTGCCCGACGCACGGAAAACGCCTCATACGCCATTTTCCAAGCTGCTTTCAACCCCAACATTTCCTCTAAACCACTATCCAATTTATACTGCAAATAACGCAACGCATGCGCGTCTACCACCTTGCCCCGCCCCTCACACGCCGCACAGGCCGGATGCGGCTCCCCCTCATCATCCAGACATGGCAAAGTTAAATCTCCCAACTTCAATGAGCTCACCACTGCCGGCGACGACTTTTTTAACTGCTCCAAATAGCCTCGTGCCTGTTTATAATCTCCCTCCATCAACTGATGAATCATGGCATGCATCTGATCTTTCGGCTCACCCAAGATTGGAATCCCAAAAAAATCATTCGCCTGTGCATGCGATATCAGCAACAAAGATAAAAATATAATTTTCATGCTTTATATGTATCATCTCGAAGCCGACTTGGCAACGACACCCAATCGACCTATTATACCCATCATTAACGAAAGGAACTTCATGCAAGCATTACACAACGCACTCCGTACTATTCCCGACTTTCCCAAACCCGGCATCCAATTTAAAGACATCGCTCCGTTGCTGGCCAATCCTCGTCACTTCAACGAAACGATTGAAGCCCTCAAAGCCCATCATCTAAACGATCAACTAGATCAAATTGTCGGTATAGAATCACGCGGTTTTCTTTTCGCCTCCGCCCTTGCCTATGCCCTAGGCTGCGGCACCACCCTCATTCGCAAACCCGGCAAGCTACCCGGAACCGTCCATCAGCAGACCTACGATCTCGAATACGGCAGCGACGCGCTTGAAATACAGACCGATGCTCTACAAACCGGTCACCGCGTACTACTGATCGACGACGTGCTCGCCACCGGCGGTACCGTTGCCGCCGCCCGCAGGCTCATCGAGAACCATTTTGATATTCACCTCGTTGGCGCAACCTTCTTGCTCGAGCTCACCGAGCTAAAAGGTAGAGCAAAACTGGCCGCTCTTCCCGTTCACACCCTCATTCAGACCGACTAAAAAACCCGTCGATATTTAACCAACGGGTTTGTTAGAAACATGCACTATAATCTGAATTTATTTCGAGCGCATCCGCTCTAATATAATCCGTGCCTGCTCACTCGGCGGTAAGTATTCTAAATCTGAATTACCATTATCCGCATCAATAATCACCGAAGCCTCCGGATCCGGCAGCGTCTGACTGCCCTCGCCCTTCAGTGAGCTCATATTCTTCATGAACATATCCAGCCGCTTCTGTACCTCATCGCGCTCAGCTTCAAAAGTAGATGCCTGTTCTTGAGCAGAAGCCAACTGATCTTTCACCCGACTGGTTGCAGACTCCGCACGGCTCAACTCTTTATTCAACGATGTGATTTTGGCTTTAGCAGTCGATGCTTCTTTTGTAGCCGACAGCACTTTCTGCTGCGCTGTTTTTAATTTACGTTCTGTGCTTTCCAGCTCCAGACGGATAGATTTGCTTTTTGCTTTCTCGGATTTAACGACGCTTTCCAGATCAGAAATTTTACCATTCAACGTTTCCTCAACGTCTGCCCGCTCCGCTTGTAACTGCGCTACCGCAGCATCATGCTCTTCCTGAGGAACACCACAACCTGTAACCAACAACGCTGTTGCTACTCCTATAACATATAAATACGACTTCATTACTACTCTCCTACTAATTAATTTCATAACATACCGTGAATATTCCCAGCTTTTCAAGGTTCAATTCTATCTCGATGCAATCACTCAACACGCATAACCACCCACTAAAAATCAGTATGCTTCTTTTTGTAGCCAAACAAGAAATTAAAAAATATTCTTTTTAAGGTTGATAAGCATCATAATTGAATATAATTATAAATTAAAACAAAGAAGAGTGCGTTAAGTGATTATAAAGTTATGTACATATAAGATAGATAATAAACACAATCTCCCTGAAATTTTGCGCTATCAGCAACCAATTTTTGCTCGAGTGAGCAATGTGTAGTAAATAAAAAATAGTACTAACCACATATCAACTGCATCTAGCCTCCCCGCTTGCGGGGAGGTTTTTTTTACCAAAAAGATCAGACTTTTTACACTAAATCACACGCGTCCGCGGGCATCCAGTGCTTCTCCTTACCATCCCACTTTACATTACAACCAATCGGATTGGTCACAGGAACCGCTATCGGCTCACCTGCAACATGCTGCTCTAGGGCATTCATCAAATCCGTCTCTTGATGATCCGTCCAATTTCTAGGCGTATCAATCGAGCGTCCTGTGTAGATCAATTCACGATCCTGATTAAACACAAAGAAGTGCGGCGTGCGTAACGCTCCATACGCCAACGCAACCTCCTGTGATTCATCATAAAGATACACCCACGGAAACTGATGCTCCTCCATACGGCGCACCATCCCATCAAAATCATCCTCTGCATACGTATTCTTGCTGTTGGAATTAATTCCCACAAACCGCACACCCCTTGTAGCAAAACGCTCAGCAATCGAACGCGTATGCTCATCCGAACCCGTCACATATGGACAATGATTACAGGTGAAAAAGAGTACTAGCGTCTCCTCCGTAAAATCTGCCAGTCCATACTCGTTTCCATCCGTCGCCGGCAACCGGAAATCCGGTGCCTTCTCTCCTAGCTTTAATGTAAATGCCATCCTGTTACCTCCCTATGTTGCCTGTTTTTCAATACACGGTGCTGCCATCTGCAGCGCCTCCGCTACCCGACCACCATCTTTGCCCCCCGCTTGCGCCTTCTGCGGCTTACCGCCGCCACCGCCATTCGCCACCGCAGCCACTTCTCCAATCAACTTGCCCGCATGTACTCCACGCGCCACCCAATCATCCGATACGCTCGCCGCAAAACAAGCTTTCCCCTCATACGCACTTCCCACCACAATCACGCCCGAATCCAAGCGCTGACGCAGCTGGTCGAGCACCTGCCGCAATGCATCCATCGGCAACTCCCCAAGATCAACCGCCAGCAACGGCACCTCACCCACCTGTTGCACCTGCTCCACCAACGCTCCCACCTGCGCCGTTGCCGACTGCGCTTGCAGCGCCTTAATCTGTTTCTCCGCCTCCCGCAACTGCTCGCTCAACGCAATCACCCGGTCCGGTAGCTCCAGCGGCTTCACACTCAACCGCTGACTCAACCCCATCAACAACTCATGCTCTTCGGCCGTCCAATCAACCGCCTCCATACCCGTAACCGCCTCAATCCGCCGCACCCCCGATGCCACCGAACTCTCTGCTACAATCCGGAACGAACCAATATCCCCCGTCAGTTGCACATGCGTTCCTCCGCAGAGCTCTTGCGAAAAATCACCCACGCCCACAACGCGCACCCGCTCCCCATACTTATCGTCAAAGACCGCCTGAATCCGCCGATCCCGCTGCACATCCGCCAGCGACATCTCCCGCGTCTCCACCGGCGTATTACGCATAATCTCGTGGTTCACCACCTGCTCAATCCGCTGCAGCATCTCAACTGGAATCGCCTCAAAATAGTTAAAGTCAAACCGCAGCCGCTCACCGCTCACCAGTGAACCCGCCTGCTTGATCGATCCATCCACCACGTCACGCAACGCCGCATTCAACAAATGTGTTGCCGTATGGTTTCGCCGCATCTGTCCCCGGCGATACCGATCAATGCCCGCCATCACCTTCATTCCTACCACCGGGCTTCCATACTGAACCTGCCCAAGGTGCAGAATAATTCCCTCCGCTGGTCGCTGCGTATCCCTCACCTCAAAACCAAATCCCGGCCCCTTGATTTCACCCCAATCACCCTGCTGGCCTCCCCCCTCTGGATAGAACGGCGTCTCCCGCAACACCAACGCACCCGAATCCAATACCGCCAGAATTTCCGTCTCGCATGCCGTTGTTGTATAGCCCACAAATGTAGACTGAATACCCTTCGCCACCAGATCCGCAATCATATCCATCTGTGCATTCTGCGCCCCCGTCGATCGCGATGCCCGCGCCCGCTCGCGCTGCGCCTCCATCAACCCGTTAAAAGCCTCCTCATCCACCTGCAATCCCTGTTCCGAAGCCATCAACGCCGTCAAATCAAATGGAAATCCAAACGTGTCATATAAACTAAATGCCTCTTCCCCCGGAAAAACACCGCCCTGCGGAATCGCCTCCACCACTGCATCAAACCGAGAAATGCCTCGATCCAACGTCTTCGAAAACGCCTCTTCCTCACTACGTAACGATCGCAAAATCGTCTCCCGCTGATTCACAAGCTCTGGGAAAACACGCCCCAACTGCTCCTCCAACGTCGGAAACAACTCGCATAAAAATGGCTGTTCAAATCCCAGCTTCCGCCCATAGCGTACCGCCCGCCGCAACAATCGCCGCAGCACATAGCCCCGCCCATCGTTTGAAGGCAATACTCCGTCCGAAATCGCAATCGACAGCGTCCGCACATGATCCGCAATCACCCGCATCGCAATCGCATCCTCACCCACATATGCCCGATCGGCCAACGCTCCCAGCCGCTCAATTAGTGGCATAAACACATCCGTATCGTAGTTTGATGTTTTCCCCTGCATCACCGCGCACAACCGCTCAAAGCCCATCCCAGTATCCACATGCTTCGCCGCCAGCTCTTCCAGCGAACCATCCGAACGCCGGTTATACTGAATGAAGACAAGGTTCCAGATCTCGATCACCTCCGGCAGATCTGCGTTCACCATCTCCCCCGTTGCATTTCCTTCCGGCGTCAAATCATAGTGAATCTCCGAACACGGTCCGCACGGGCCCGTCTCACCCATCTCCCAGAAATTATCTTTCTCATCGAACCGTAAAATATGATCTGGATTAATATCCGTCACCTCCTGCCACAGTGCCAACGCCTCATCATCCGTCCGATACACCGTCGCCCAGATCCGATCCTTATCCAGTTTCCATACCTCCGTCATCAACTCCCACGCATACGCAATTGCCTCGCGCTTGTAGTAATCCCCGAACGACCAATTCCCCAACATCTCAAAAAAGGTATGGTGATAGGTATCGTGCCCCACCTCCTCCAAATCGTTATGCTTACCCGACACCCGGATACACTTCTGTGTATTCGCCACCCGTCTCTCCCCCGGCTCCCGTGCCCCCAGGAAAATCTCCTTAAACTGATTCATCCCCGCGTTCGTAAACAGTAGCGTAGGGTCCGCCGGCAGCACCACCGGAGAGCTCGGGACTACCGCATGCTGCTTCGATGCAAAAAAATCAAAAAAGGACTGTCGAATTTCATCCGCTTTCATAAATCACTCCTCCGCAGAATCCGCGGTTAACAAAGGAAGCTTTATACGGATTAGCGCCCGCCGATGCAACGGCGGAATCGACCTCAGGCCGAATCGTCCGCAAGTGATAGCAGCCGACACTCCACCATCGGCAGCGCCGTCTCCCAATCCCCCCGCAACAGACGCAAATCCTGCTTCAACCGAGTCTGTTGCTCAAACCGTTCACCCGCCGACAGCCCCGCTGCTGTCTCACACGCCACCAGCGCCCGCTCCAGTTCCCACCGCCAAAACAGCTGCATGTACCGACAGGTCAATGCCTCCACATCCGTCTCCGCATCCATGCCTTTAGACATCCCAATCTGCACCCGAGTCAAACACTGCTGCAACTCCTCATCCAACTCATGCAGATGCTCTACCAAAAACGATGGCGGCCGCTCCATCAACGTCTCCACCAGCGTCCGACACGCCGGATATTGAAAAAATCGACTCGGCAAATACAGCTTCAGCAACGGCTGCACCTGCTCATAATGATGCACCAGCAACTCCAACAATTCCGTCTCCTCCTTCGGAAAATCAACCGCCCGCTTCGGAGCCTCCGCCGGTTTCTCCTCCCGCTTCCGTGCCGGCTTCACCTGCTGCAAATCCTGTCGCAACGCCTCCACCGAAAGCCCCAACCGCTCCGCCGCCTCCTGCAACATCGCATCCCGTCGCGCCGCCGACTTCGCC
>CAXGYR010000035.1:0-15487 GCA_964014015.1 uncultured Kiritimatiellaceae bacterium | reverse complement strand
CGCCTGCCGACCCGCACCCAGTCGCTGCCCAACCGTGCCAATATCAAGTTCCGTCTGTTCCATCATCCTCTCCTGGGTGTGCTGGAATTTCACCATCCAGATCGATTAAAATTTCCCGTGGGCCCGCTCCATCCGGTGGCCCGATAATCCCCCGCTCCTCCAACAGATCCATTAGCCGTGCCGCCCGCGTATATCCAATCCGCAACCGCCGCTGCAACGAAGAAGTAGACGCTCGCTTCGTCTGGCGAATCACCTCCAGCGCCTGCTCCAAAATCTCTTCATCTCCCCCATCATCCATCTCCGGCAATTCCGTCGCTGGTCTCTCCATCTTCTGTTGAATTTCTGCGATAAACTCCGGTTGACTTTGTTCCTTCCAAAACGTTGCTACGCGTTCAATTTCACCGTCGCTTGTAAAAGCACCCTGCGAGCGAATCAGCTTATCCGAGCCCGGCGGCAGCACCAGCATATCTCCCTTACCCAGCAGCGTATCGGCACCCATCCGATCCAAAATCGTACGGCTATCCACTTTCTGCGAAACTTTAAACGCAACCCGTGCCGGGAAATTCGCCTTAATAGTACCTGTAATCACTTTCACATCCGGGCGCTGTGTCGCCAAAATCATATGAATACCTGCCGCACGAGACTTAGCTGCCAAACGCGCAATCCCCGCCTCGATCTCCGCCTGAGCTACTGCCATTAAATCCGCCAACTCATCGATTACAATCACGATGTAGGGCAGTCGATCCGGCAGCACCTCTTCTCCCTTCGCCTCCGCAGCCGCTGCCGCATCGCCTCCAAAAAGATCATCCTGCTTCGCAACCGGGCGCTGATTAAATCCCGGCAGATCGCGCACCCCTGCCTGACGAAAATAACGAAAACGCCGTTCCATCTCCTCAATCGCCCAACGCAATCCTAACGACACCTTCTTCGCCTGCGTAATCACTGGCACCACCAGATGCGGCAGATTGTTATAGGTATGAAATTCAACCGTCTTTGGGTCGACCAGAATCATCCGCAACTGCTCCGGCGAATACTTCATCAACAGCCCCGTCAAAATCGTATTCATACAAACCGATTTACCCGCACCCGTAGCACCCGCAATCAACATGTGCGGCATCTTCGCTAAATCAAAAATCATACTTTCACCGCTCACGTCCTTGCCCAAGACAAGCGGCAACGCATATTGATCCGACTGAAACTCCTCACTCTCTACCAGATCCCGGAAAAAGACGCTCGCCCGCGTCGAATTCGGCACTTCCACCCCGCACACACCCTTGCCCGGAATCGGTGCCTGAATGCGAATACTCTCCGCATGCATCTTCAACGCAATATTATCCGCCAGTGCCTTAATTCGCTCAACTCGCACCCCTGCGGCTGGAGAAATTTCATAGCAGGTGACCACCGGTCCCTGCTGCACCCCCGTTACTTTTGCCTCAACACCAAACTCCTCCAGCGCTTCCTGCAGCACCTGCGCCGTATCCGCCACCTGTGCGCTTGTCATCCCTTTTCCCTGCACGACCGCCGCATCCAGCAAATCCAATGATGGCAACGTATACGAACGCGCCTCCGTCTCGCTACCCGTCGCCGCAAACGCCTCCACCTCAGCCTGCGATGGCTCCTCCACTTTCTGTCGTCTCTTTCGCGGTGCAGACGTTTCCTCTTTCGCAACTGCCTCCGCTTTTTTCTCATTGCTCTTAGCCTCCGCCGACTGCTGCTGCGCCTCAACCATGGCTCGGATATCTACAGGTGCCTCTTCCGGCAGCCCTTCTAACTCAGCATCTTTCTTCCGTCTCCGCCGACGCTTCGGTTTTGCCTCCGGCTCCACCGCCACTAGCGTCTCCTCAACTGCTGGATTTTTTACAGCCGCCAACCGTTCGCGCACCCATGCCACCAACTGACGTCCGCTTTCTACCAACTCAACATCAAGCATCCGCGCCACCGAAATAACCAACAGCACAAAAAACAGTAATCCAGCCCCCGCATGACCAATCCAATACCCTACGGTGCGCTGCGCCAACACTTCTCCCATCAACCCACCCGGCGATCCAATATTCAACCGCTCAACCGCACCGTGCCATACCTGCTCGTTCATATCCGCTAATCCCGCCAAAGAAAAGAGCGCCAGCAAAAACCAAAGCACCCGCGGATATATCTTCGTCGCGGACCAGAAAACAGAAGATATTCCAATCCACATCACACACAGCGGCAACACATACCCAGCCACCCCAAAATAGATGAAAATCAAAAATGCCGCATAGGCCCCCAGCGGCCCAATCCAATTATACGACAACGGTGTGTTCCGGAAAAAAGAGATATCAGCCGGATTATAGGAAAGTGTTCCTAGCAAGAGTAACAAACCGAAGGTTGCGATTAAAAGACCCGCCACCTCACGCCACGTAGAGCGCCCACCGGAAGTCTGCTTTGTAGTTCCCATTACGTAAATCTAAGCCAACCTGCTCTAAAAAGCAAAATGTAATCCACACCAGAGTCGCCATTGATTACGAAAAGCCTAACTTCTCTTTATAATACGCCAGCTCCGCAATCGACGCTTGAATATCAAACAACGCATCATGCGCCTTCAAACATGTAATCCCCCCACCCGGAAAATAGGCATTCAACAAATCTAGCTGCTCTTTATCAAACGCCACTCCGTCACCCCACGCCTGCCACACACTCTTGAACGAAGAGACATCCAATAACCGGTAGTGCAATCCCTCATGGAACCGCGGTAAATGGCGACGCACCATCAACCAATCATTATGCACGGAGTTACCTGCTAAAATAGGCCGAAGCTGAACATCCTCTTCGCGCGTACCAAACTGCCGCTCCATCCACGCAACGAGCGCCGCATCCGCCGCCTCCAGTGACACCGCCTCTTCACTCCGGCACCGCTCAACCAATTCCCCCAAATGCTCACGCACCCACGGACTCACTTCTTCCTGTGCCGGCAGATGGATCGCCAGTTCAAGCGCCTCACCCTCTCCAAGCGGATGCAACATCGAATCTGTCGCTAGTGCCGCCACCTGCAGCAATACCGCCGACTCTAGCTCTAGCGAACTAAATTCTGCATCAAACCAGACATATCCCGATCTCGACATACGCACACCCTCACAAAAAAACTCCGTCCCCTCAACGGGAAACGGAGTTAACAATCACATACTGCCGGAATCACTACTCAGCCGCTGTATCAGCAACTTCCGATGACACCTCTGCATCAGATGCTTCAACCCACTCCAGCAGCACCATCTCCGAGCTATCAGACATACGCCGACCTAATCGCATAATCCGTGTGTAACCACCAGCCCGACCTTCAAAGCCCGGTGCGATATCATCAAACAAAATTCGCACATGCGACTCCTGCTTCAACACAGCAATCGCTTGCCGTCTCGCCGCTAATGTACCCTTCTTACCCAGCGTAACCATCTTCTCCGCCAGCGTTCGCGCCGCTTTCGCTTTCGCCACCGTCGTCTTGATCCGGCGATGCTCGATCAGCCCACAAACTAAATTTGCCAGCAGCTCATTCCGGTGCGCGCTCGTGCGACCCAATTTTACAGTTTTCTTACGGTGTCTCATGATACTCGTCCCGTTAAACGTTAATCCTCAAACAGCGAACCCTTCAGCAAGTCCGACTCAAACGTCATTCCCAACGATAAGCCCATCTCCTGAATCTTCGCCTTAATTTCATTAAGCGACTTCTTACCAAAGTTACGGTACTTCAGCATTTCCGCCTCCGTCTTCTGAGCCAGCTCACCCACCGTAGTAATATTCGCATTATTCAAACAGTTAGCCGCCCGAACGCTCAGCTCAATTTCGTTCACACTAATATTCAGCTTCTTACGCAACTCTTCCTTCTCTTGGTCGATCTGCTTCTCGCTTGCCTCAAACTCGATCAAATCCTTATCATATGAAACAAATACATCTAGGTGATGCCGCAGAATCGCTGCCGACATCGTCAACGCATCTTCCGGCGTTACACGACCGTCTGTCCAAATTTCAATGATCAGTTTGTCGTAATCCGTCTGCCGACCTACCCGCGTATTTTCCGTCTCATACTTAACCCGACGAACCGGAGAAAACAAACAATCCACCGGAATCACACCGATCTCTTGGTTCTCCTTCTTATTCAAATCCGCCGGACAATACCCCCGACCAATCCGAACTTCCATCTCCGCCTCAAACACACCGTCTTCGGCCAAGTTACAAATCACAAAATCAGGATTTAAGACCTCAATCGAATCGGGCGTCACAATATCACCCGCACGAACCTCACCCGGCCCCTCGACCTTAATCTTCACCGTCTGCACATCCCGTGCATAGCTCTTAAAAATCAGCTGCTTGATATTGAGCACGATCTCCGTGACATCTTCTTTCACGCCATCCAAGCTGCAATACTCATGCGGCGCGCCTTTAATTTTAATCGATGAGACCGCCGCACCTTCCAATGAAGAAAGCAGCACCCGCCGCAGCGAGTTGCCCATGGTCCGTCCGTACCCACCCTCGAAAGGCTCCGCATAAAACTTACCGTATGTATCTGTCGAAACCTCATCATCGCGGATGACCTGTTTCGGCATTTCGAATCGACCTAAACGTGTTGCCATAATTTCTCCTCCCAGAGCTGGGCATTAACCAACTCATATGGTGTTTTTAATTTTAAAATACTAAACGCGCCGACGCTTCGGCGGACGACATCCATTATGCGGAATCGCCGTTGTATCCTTGATAGTTGAGATAGAGAGCCCAGCTGACTGGATAGCCCGCACTGCCGACTCACGCCCTGCACCCGGACCCTGAACTCGCACTTCCACCTCTGTCATTCCATGACTGATCGCCGTACGAGCCGCATCCTGCGCAACCGTCGTCGCCGCAAAGGCCGTGCTTTTCCGTGATCCCTTAAAATTACAACGACCTGCACTGCTCCAAGAAATAACATTCCCACGCATGTCCGTGATCGAAACGATCGTGTTATTAAACGTTGTTTTCACAAAAGCAATTCCAACCGGCACGTTCTTGGAACCCTTTTTACGCTTAATCGGCTCAACCACATCATCCGCTAAGAGATCCGCCGCCGTCGGCAAGCGTGACTTCTTCTCCTCAGCAGGCACGGCGCTCTTTTCCACCTTCTCAGCCACTGCATCAGTAGCTTTTGCAACAGGCTTCTCTTCTGACACCGCCTCAGCAGCAGGTTCTACGGCTTCCACAGCAGGCTCAACAGCTTCCTCAACCGCCGACTCGACTACTTCTTCTGCAGCCGGCTCAACTGCCGCGTCTACTTCTTCATTCTTCGCATCTTCACTCATCATAAAACTCCGTGGGGTATCCCAACCTTATTTGCCAGCCTTCACAGCCGAACGCGCTTCCTTACCACGAACCACACCCACCGTACGCTTAGAACCCTTCCGAGTACGCGCATTGGTTTTCGTCCGCTGCCCTCGCACCGGCAAACTTGCCCGATGCCGACGTCCCCGATAGGAACCAATAGAAATCAATCGGCGCACATTCGCCGAAATCTCACGCCGCAAATCACCCTCAATTCGGTAATCATTCTGCAACACACCCACTAACCGCTGGATGTCCGCATCCTGCATATCATCCGCTTTCATGTCCGGATTCAGCTTTGCCTTCTCACAAATCTCTAATGCAACCGTCGGACCCACTCCATAAATATAGCGCAACGAATACGCCAATTTTTTACGACCTGGAATATCAATACCTAATACACGCGGCATACCTAAACTCTCCTTATCCCTGACGCTGCTTATGGCGCGGGTTGACGCAAATAATCCGTACCACACCCTTGCGGCGAATCACCTTGCACTGTTCACACATTTTCTTCACTGAAGCTCGAACCTTCATCTCTCATCCTCGGTTGAAACAATCCACCCCTTCGACATATCAAAGGGCGACAACTCAACTTGTACTTTTGAACCCGACATAGTTGGGCTCGCCTCCCGCAATTTACCGCGAAAAAAAGCCACCAAACGATGGCCGTTACACAGTTCTGCGTCAAAAGCGTGTTTGTCTATCACAGCGCGTAAACGCGCGTCTAGTAAAATTGTCTCTTTTTTCTCCATCACGCAACGTCATCCGCCACCGTCAGAACCTCAGCTCGCTCTAAACCAACTGCCACCGTATGCTCAAAATGAGCCGAAGGGAGCCGATCCTTCGTCACTACCGTCCAGCCATCTGGCAGTATTTCCGTCTGATGCACCCCCATGTTAACCATCGGCTCAATCGCAAACGTCATACCCGCCTTCAATACCGGCCCTTTACCCGCTGGGCCAAAATTAGGTATCTGCGGATCCTCATGCATCTCTCTTCCAATTCCGTGCCCCACAAAATCACGCACAATCGAAAAACCCGCCGCCTCAGCGGTGCGCTGCACCGCATTCGAAATATCCCCCAGCCGATTTCCCTCCACCGCCTGCTCAATTGCCGCCGACAAACTCTGCTTCGTCACATCCAGCAATGTCTGCCACTCTGGCGGAATTGATCCTGCCGCCACCGTCACTGCCGTATCTCCCACAAAACCGTCAAAAACCAGTCCGAAATCAATGCTCACAATATCGCCATCACGAATCACCCGCTTCCCCGGAACGCCGTGTACAACCTCTTCATTCACCGAAGCACATATATGACCTGAAAACCCATGATATCCATAGAAAGCACAACGCCCACCCGCCTCTTTTGCCAGCTCCGCCGCATATGCATCCAACTCTTCCGTTGTCACGCCCGGCGCCACACGATCCGCCACAGCCCGTAAAATCGTCGCCGTCTTTCTAGCTGCCACCCGCATTGCCACCAGCTCATGCTCTTGTTTAATTACAATCACGGTAAAATCTCCATCACCTTTGCCAACACATCCCCCCGCACCTTCTCAGTCGTACAACTTGCATCCACCTCAAAGAGCAGCTGCTGTGAACGATAATATTCAACCAACGGTCGCGTCAGCTCGTTATAGACCTGTAAACGACGCTTCACTGTCGCTGGCTCATCATCTATCCGCTGCGCCAACGCACCGCCATCCTTATCACACCGGCCATGAACCTCAGGTGGCGAAAAAAGATCATGATACACTGCACCACATGCCACACACGTGCGCCGACCACTTAAACGCCCTAACAACACCTGATCTGGACACCGCAACCGCAAAACCGTCTTCAATTTAATATGAGTCGTCCGCGTCAACTCCGCCAGACTCTCCGCCTGTGCAAGCGTTCGGGGAAACCCATCAAAAAGCACCACCTCATCCGCCGGCTGCGACATCAAATAGGTGGTCACCATTTCAACCACATCCTGATCCTCCGCAAAAAGCCCATGATTCAATTTATCACGCGAGCGCAAGCCCAGAGGTGTTCCATTACGTATCTCCTCACGCAACATCTCTCCCGTCGAAATGTGATGAATGCCCTCACTCTTCAATGCCTCCGCTACCGTGCCTTTTCCAGCACCAGGAGGACCAAGCAACACAATGACTTTCATGATCTAACGACCACTACGCATCTTACCCTTCTTCAAGAAGCCGTCATAATGACGCATCAGCAGATGCGATTCGATTTGACGCATCAAATCCAACATCACGCCCACGATGATCAATAAGCTCGTACCTCCAAAGAAAGAAGCCACAATCCACGGCACACTGAACTGCGCCGTCATGATATTCGGCATTACCGCAATCACGGTAAGGAAAATCGCACCCGCCAACGTCAACCGCGTCATCGTACGATCCAAAAACTCTGCCGTCGGCCGTCCCGGACGAATCCCCGGAATGTAGCCGCCACGCTTCTTAAGATCGTCTGCAATCTGAATCGGATTAAACTGCGTAGCCACCCAGAAATAGGAGAAAAACAGAATCATCAAACCGAACCAGAACATAAACCATCCTGACGTCGGAAAGCCCATCGCCCACTCCTTTGCACCCTCAAACGGAAGATAGGCACCGATCTTCGGAAAGATCGCCAAAATCGCCGAAGCAAAGATGATCGGCATCACACCCGAATAGTTCACTCGTAACGGCAGATGGGACGTACCACCCTGCATCATTTTACGACCCACCATACGCTTGGCAAACTGCACTGGAATTTTCTGCTGCGCCTGCGTTACTGCCACCACGCCCAGAATCACAAAAAAGATCAACGCTATCAATAGTGCCAAATGAAAGATACCGATCTCCGCCACTCCATCAACCGGTGTCAGCTTATCGCCCAATGTCTTCATCGCCATCGGCAAACTCGCCATGATGTTCACCGTGATGATTAATGAAATACCATTACCAATACCTCGATCCGTCATCTGCTCACCAATCCACATCAGCAGCAACGCACCCGTAACCAAACTCAGCGTCGTCAAAACAACAAATCCAAGACCCGGAATACGCACCACATCAGCTGGTAGACCAAAATAACCACCACTCTGCAATGCCAGCGCCATAGCCGCACCCTGTACCGTACAAATAATCACGGTCAGATACCGTGTGTACTGCGTAATCTTCTGCCGGCCCACATCGCCCTCGCGTGCCAACTTCTCAAGTTGTGGCACCACTGCCGTCATCAACTGTATAATAATCGAAGCACTGATATAAGGCATAATACCCAGCGTACCCACCGAACACTGCAACAGTGCGCCCCCACTAAAGAGGTTCAAAATGCCTGAAAGGCCACCCTGTGCACCTCCCTGAGATTCGATGAAAGTACGAATCGCCACTGCATCCACACCTGGCAATGGAATGGCTGCAATCACCCGACAAATAAAGATCAGCCCGAACGTAAACAGAATCCGCTGCCTAAGCTCGGTAATCTTAAAAGTATTTACAAACGCCGAAAGCATAGCGAGCCTCCTGGTTCCGATTAAACCGTTTCGCAGCTACCACCCGCTGCTTCAATTTTTTCTTTAGCTGATGCCGAGAAGGCACTTACCTTCACCGTCAGCTTTTTCTCAATCTCACCGTTTCCAAGGATTTTCACTCCGTCAAAACGTCCGTTCGCCAATCCACATGCCATCAACGCCTCAATCGTAACTTCTGCTCCATCCTCGAAACGGTTCAACGCCTCAAGGTTCACTGGCACAACGACTTTGCGATTATAATTATTAAACCCCCGAATCGGTAGCTTCCGCACCAACGGCATCTGTCCACCCTCAAAGAGAGGCTTGTGGCGCGAACCCGCCCGCGAAAACTGTCCCTTATGTCCACGGCCCGCCGTCTTTCCTTTACCGGAAGCACGACCCCGTCCCACACGAATCCGGCGATGTTTTGATCCCTCTGCCGGCTGTAACGAATGTAAATCCATAATTCTACCCTCTTCTACCTAGCCCTGACGCAACGCCAATGCCGACTCTTTTGTGCGCAACTGACCCAGCGCCTTCAACGTCGCCTTGGTCACATTTAAATGATTATTACTACCCAACGATTTCGCCAACACATCACGAACACCCGCCAGCTCAAGCACCGCACGGCAAGCACCGCCCGCAATCACACCCGTACCTTCAGAAGCCGGACGAATCAACACCTGAGCACCACTATGCTTACCGGTTGTATCGTGAGGCAACGTAGTGCCCCGCATCGTCACCATCTGTAAATTACGTTTCGCATTATCTCCCGCCTTGCGGATCGCATCCGAAACTTCTGCCGCTTTGCCCAAGCCATAACCCACCCGGCCCTTGTGATCTCCCACCACAACCAACGCGCCAAAACTAAACCGACGACCGCCCTTCACCACTTTCGAGTTACGGCTGATATGCACCACCCGTTCCTCAAACTCCGGCTTCTCCCGCGGCTCGTTCTTCTCCTCACGACGACGACCTCGGCCGCCTTCATTCCGACCCTTGCGCTCTCTATTTTCTCTCTGCTGCTCTGCCATCATCGCTCCTAAAATTTAAGTCCCGCTTCACGCGCACTATCCGCCAATGCTCTCAGGTTCTGACCAAAGGCAAATCCGCCCCGATCAAACACCACCTGCTCAATACCCTTTGCCTTCGCTGCTTCCGCCGCCTTCGTACCCAACGCCTTTGCAGCCGCCAGGTTCTTCTCCGAACTAGACACACCCGCTACTGTCACATGTGCATCATCATCGATAAACTGGACCTCAAGCCGCTTGTTCGAACGATACACCGCCATCCGCGGCCGCGCCGCCGTACCCGACACCTTGTTGCGCACCCGATAGTGCCGCCGAATCCGCATCTCTTTTTTTGTCAACATGCTCATTATGCCACTGCCTTACCTTCCTTGCGTCGGATCTGCTCATTACGATAGCGAACCCCTTTACCTTTATACGGCTCCGCCGGCGAGTAGTCGCGGATCCGCGCCGCCACCTGTCCTACCAGCTGCTTATCAACGCCCTCAATCGAAAGCGCGGTTCCGCTCTGAACATCCACCTTGATGCCATCCGGAATCGCATAGACAATGTCATGTGAAAAGCCGAGCGAAAGCACAATATCCTGCCCCTTCATCTGCGCCTTATATCCGACACCCTCAATAATAAGCTCTTTTTTATAGCCCTCACTCACACCCACAATCATGTTGTGAACCAAGCTACGAACCGTTCCAAACATCGCCTTGCCAAACTTGCTCTGATCCGTCCGTGAGACACTCACACGACCCTCGGATTGCTCCAGCGCAACACAACTCGGCGCCCGGTATGAAAGTTCACCTTTCGCACCCTTCACCGTAACCAACTGGCCATTCACTTCAACCGTAACGCCCGTCGGTACACTTATAGGCTGATTTCCAATTCTAGACATTATATACCCCCGATCCCACTACCAAACGTAGCAGAGAATCTCTCCACCAATCTGCTTCGCACGTGCTTCGCTATCCGTCATCACTCCCGACGACGTGCTCAACAGCGCCACTCCGATACCGCCCAAAACCCGGGGCACCTCTTCCGCGTTCGCATACTTCCGACAACTCGGCTTGCTTATGCGACGCAATCCCTGAATCACCGACTCACGCTCCGCCGTATATTTCAACGACAACTGCAACGTCGGCTTCCCATCATTACTCTCAACCGAGTAATCCTTAATAAAACCTTCCTGCTTCAACAGGCGTGCCACCTCACTCTTCATCTTCGAGTGCGGCATCTCCACCAACGGCTTCTCCGCCATATTAGCATTGCGGATTCGTGTCAGCATATCTGCGATTGGATCTGAAACTACCATCGATTTATCCTCATTAATTTCCTGTTGCAAACGGCATGCCCATCAACTGCAGCAGCTCCTTTGCTTCCTCATCTTCACTCGCCGACGTAACAAATGTAATATCCATTCCGTGCGTGCTCTTCACCTTATCCGGATCGATTTCCGGAAAAACCGTCTGTTCCTGCAAGCCCATTGAATAATTGCCACGACCATCAAACGACTGCCCCGGAATACCCCGAAAGTCACGTATGCGCGGCAACGCCACATTTACCAACCGATCCATAAATTCATACATCCGGTCATTACGCAACGTAACCCGCGCACCAATCGGCATCCCTTCCCGAAGCTTAAAGTTCGAGACACTCTTCTTCGCCTTCGTAATCACCGCCTTCTGGCCGGTGATCTTACCCAGATCCTCCGCCAACGCATTCAACGTATCGCGGTCATGGCTCAACGAAACACACAGGTTCAACACGATCTTTTTCAAGCCCGGAACCTGCATCACATTTTGATAGCCCCGACTCTCCATCAGCTTCGGAACCACACTCTCTTTATAGGTTGTTTTTAATCTTGGGGTCATTGCCCATCCTCCACTCAATCTGACGTTACTTAGCCGGCCTCACGTTCGAGATCGCCACCGGCGCCTCACGCTCCACCACACCGCCCTGCGGGTTTTCTTCGCTCTTCGGCGTATGCTTTTTCACAAAGTTGATACCCTCAACCAACACACGACCCAGCTCCGCATTTACCATTAAAACCTTGCCGCTCTTGCCTTTGTCATCTCCAGCAATCACGTCCACAGTTTCTCCACGTTTAATTTTACTCTTCACCATCGCTCAACCTCCCCTACAAAACCTCGGGGGCCAACGAGACCACCTTCATAAAATCATTTTCACGCAACTCACGCGCCACCGGTCCAAAGATACGAGTGCCACGGGGATTGTTGTTATCATCCACAATCACCGCCGCATTTCCATCAAACCGCAGGCACGAACCGTCCGCCCGACGGATCGTACTTTTCGTACGAACCACCACCGCCTTGAGCACGTCGCCCTTCTTCACCATTCCATTCGGCTGCGCTTCCTTCACCGATACGCGGATAACGTCACCCACGCGCGCCACTTTGCTCTTCGTGCCCAGCACCCGGATACACATTACGTTACGTGCTCCCGAGTTATCTGCCACTTTTAATCGAGTCTGTTCCTGAATCATCTTTCTCTACCTCGCTGCTACTGAGAGAATCTCAACCAAACGCCACCGCTTCAACTTACTCAACGGACGCGTCTCCATAACCCGAACCACATCGCCCACCTTCGCCTGATTCTGCTCATCATGCGCGTAAACTTTCTTCGTAATCCGAATTTCCTTGCCATACAACGGATGGCGAACCCGCCGCTCAATCAAAACAACAATCGTCTTGTCCGCCCGCGCGCTTGCCACGCGTCCTTCACGTGTTTTCCGCAAATGTCTATTTTCTTCCGACATCTTAACCCTCCGCCTTCTTCTGGTTCTGCAGCGTCTTAATCCGCGCTACCGAACGACGTAAATCCCGAATCCGAGACGGGTGCTCCAACTGACCCGAGACCTGCTGCAGCTTCAACTTAAACTGCTCCTCGCGAATCTCCTTCAGCTGGACATCCAACTCAGCCACTGTCATCTCTTTCAACTCTTTCACCTTCATGATCGCTACTCCCTAATCATGCGCATGACGCGACACAAACTTTGTACGAATCGGCAACTTCGTAGCCGCCAACCGCAAACACTCTTTCGCCAACGACTCCGGCACACCGTCCAGCTCAAACAACATGGTACCCGGCTTGACTACCGCCACCCACTGGTCAACGCCACCCTTACCTTTACCCATCCTCACTTCTAATGGCTTTTTCGTAATCGGCTTTGAAGGAAATATCCGAATATACTGCTTTCCTTTACGCTTCATCTTCCGGTTAGACGCCACACGGCACGCCTCAATCTGTACACCCGAAATCCAGCCACGCTCCAGCGCCTGCAATCCATACTCACCATACGCAAGCGTATTGCCCGACTGCGCCAGGCCCCGGCGGGAACCCCGCTGAACCTTACGGTACTTAACTCTCTTTGGCATCAAAGGCATTGTTTCTCTCCCTTACCCGTTTTTCTCGGTCTCGTTGCAGATCCACACCTTAATGCCGATAATGCCGGCAACGGTATTCGCTTCTGCAGTTCCATAATCAATATTTGCACGCAACGTGTGCAGCGGGATCTTACCTTCCTTATAGCTCTCGCTCCGCGCGATCTCCGCTCCATTCAAACGACCACCAGCCGTAATTTTGAAGCCCAAGGCTCCTCCATCCATCGCCAATTGCTGTGCCCGCTTCATCGCCCGTCGATGCGAAACACGACGCTCCAACTGCATCGCCACATTATGCGCCACCAGCGTGGCGTCCAGATCCGGCTTTTTCACCTCTGCGATCTCTACATACACTTCCTTCTTCGTGATTCTAGAAAGCTCTGTACGCAGTGCATCAATATCCTCGCCCTTCCGGCCAATTACCAACCCCGGACGCGCCGTCTTAATCGTCACACGAACCCGGTTCGCATAGCGCTCGATATAAATATCTGAAACCGCCGCATCTTCCAGCTTGCTCGCCACACGCTTGCGCAGCTCAACATCCTCTTTCAACAACCCACCAAACTCCTTCTTGCCCGCATACCAACGCGAACGCCAGTCACGAGAAAGTGCCAGCCGCATACCAATTGGATTTACCTTTTGTCCCATAATCCTTTTCCTTCCCTACGCCTGATCACTCAAAACAATGGTTATATGACTCGTCTTCTTCTGAATCGGACTCGCCGATCCACGCGCCCGCGGGCGGAAGCGCTTCATCGTTGGCCCGCCATCTACAATCGCATTTTTCACCACCAGTTGCTCCACCGAGAGCCCCTCGTTGTGCTCGGCATTCGCAATCGCCGACTTCAACGTCTTGCCAATCTGCAACGCCGCTTTCCGCGCATTAAACTCCGTGATCTGGAGCGCATCCACCACCGGCAGACCCTTGATCTCATTAGCCAGATCCCGCGCCTTTGTCGGAGACATTCTAATATACTTCGTTGTCGCTGAAATATCCATCGCTACCCCTTATTTCTCCGTCGCCATTCCGTGGGTTTTGAACGCACGCGTCGGCGAAAACTCGCCCAGCTTATGCCCCACCATATTCTCCGTCACAAACACCGACACAAACACTTTTCCGTTATGAACGTTAAACGTGTGTCCCACAAATTCCGGTACAATCATTGAACTCCGCGCCCAGGTTTTGATCGGTGTATTCCGGCCAGATTCCTCCAGCTTCCGCACCTTCTTCACCAGCTTCAGGTCAACATACGGTCCTTTTTTTAGTGAACGAGCCATAACTATTTCTTCCTCCGCTCAACAATATACTGATTGGTCTGCTTATGCTTATTACGCGTCCGTTTGCCCTTCGACAACAGACCCCACGGCGACTTCGGATGACCTCCACCCGACGTACGACCTTCACCACCACCCATCGGGTGATCCACCGGGTTCATCGCAACACCCCGCACCGTTGGACGAATGCCCAACCAGCGCTTACGGCCCGCTTTACCCATTACAATATTACTATGCTCCACATTACCCACGCGACCGATCGTCGCCATGCAATCCGTCCGAATCAACCGGATCTCACCCGAAGGCATCTTCACGTTCGCAAACTCATCCGTCTGCGACATAAGCACCGCCGAAGCACCTGCCGAACGAACCAACTGTCCACCGCGACCCACCACCAACTCAATATTATGAATCGCCATCCCCACTGGAATCTTGCTCAACGGCAACGCATTTCCCAGCGACGGCTCTGCATCCGGGCCCGAATTAAGCATCGCACCCACTTCCAGATTCATCGGCGCAATAATATAGCGTTTCTCGCCATCAACATAATGAAGCAGCGCAATCCGAGCCGAACGGTTCGGATCATACTCGATCGAAGCCACCTTCGCCGGAATACCAAACTTATCCCGCTTAAAATCAATCATACGGTACCGGCGCTTGTGACCGCCCCCGCGATGACGCACTGAAATACGACCCGCACTGTTACGGCCCGCCTTACTCTTTTGCCCCTTCAACAACGAACGTTCCGGCGTTGATTTTGTGATTTCGGAAAAATCCGAAAGCACCATATGCCGGCGGCTCGGGGTTGTAGGCTTATGACTCTTTAAAGGCATCTTTCCACTCTCCTTAGATCAAATTGATGCTGTCATCAGCATGCAATGTAACAACCGCACGTTTCCATGCCGCTGTGGTTCCATAATTCGCTGTGCGTTCGCGCTTCTTCTTGCCTTTTCGGCGCATCGTATTGACGGC
>CAXGYR010000034.1:0-15553 GCA_964014015.1 uncultured Kiritimatiellaceae bacterium | reverse complement strand
CTTATCCAAATGATCCTCACAAACGTAAAATTCGCAACCGATGATAGGCTTGATCCCAGAGGACTCGGCGGCACGATAGAATTCGACAGCGCCATACAAGACGGCGTGGTCGGTCATGGCCATGTAGGTCATGCCCATGTCGCGGGCGGCGGCGAGGGCGTCTTTGATCTTTAGGGTGCTGTCGAGCAGGCTGTAGCAGGTATGGAGGTGAAGATGGCAGAAGGGGGCGGTGGGCATGGGTTTAGTAGCTGGGGGTTGGATAGGTTGGATGCTTCGCTGTTTTCATGAGTCGTATGGTACGGATTTATGACGAAACGAAAAGATTAAAGCGGGGGAGGTCTTCTTTTTTAGACAAATTGCCTGCTAATAATTCGCTAAAAAAACATAAATATCTCCTTAACAAACACAACATTTTGTGGTTTTGTCCGAAAATATACACAAAATGTGTATATTTGAACGAAGTAAATAACTAAAGAGGAGAGTAATATGTCAGACCTGATTAGTAATGGAGTAGCCACTATTGGCGGCTTGATCAAATCGTTGACTGAACTATTGTTAGCGGTTGTTTCGCTATCGATCGTGTCGGAAGTTGCTTTTGGCAGCACGATCTTTGGAACAAGCGTGGTTGATAACCTCACGGGCATAATTGGTTCGATTGGAGGGGAGAATGGATTGGTAGGATTGATTGCGCTCTTGATCCTAGTGGGCATTCTTCGCAAGTAATATAGTTATTGAAGTGTTCTAAAAAGCCCGCCGGTTGGCGGGCTTTTTTGTTTTGAAGATCATCTAATGATTTAAATGATCTTGAGCTTGGGCATGTCTTGGATGTCGACGCTGCCGATGGCGGTGCCGGTTGGGTCGATGACGATGAGGTCGTCGATGTTGTGGGTTTCGTAGAGTTTGAGGACGTCGACGGCGAGCATGTCGGGGGTGAGGGTGATGGGGTTGGGGGTCATGATGGAGTCGGTGGTTTTTTCGAGGAGGTCGGGGGTTTCGAGTAGGTGGCGGCGTAGGTCGCCGTCGGTGAGGATGCCGAGTAGTTTTTGGTGGGAGTCGAGAATGGCGACGGAGCCGGATTGGGCGGCGGTCATGGCAAGAATGGCTTCGCGGATGGGTTGTCCGGTGGGGATGGTGGCGAATCGGTCGCCGGTTCGCATGATATCGCTGACGGAGAGGAGCAGGGTGCGGCCGATGGCGCCGCCGGGGTGGCGCTGGGCATAGTCTTCGAGTTGGAAGCCGCGGGCGTGGAGAAGGACCATGGCGATGGCGTCGCCGAGGGCGAGGGTGGCGGTGGTGCTGGTGGTAGGGGCCATGTTGAAGGGGCAGGCTTCTTTGGGGATGGCGATGTTGAGAGTGAGGGTGCTGTGCTGGGCGAGGGGGCTGTCGGGTTCGGCGGTGAGGGCGATGATGGGGATGTTGCGGCGTTTGACGGGGGGGAGGAGGGCGGTGATTTCGTCGGAGGCGCCGGAGTAACTCATGGCGAGGAGGAGGTCGTTGTCGTTGAGGATGCCGAAGTCGCCGTGCATGGCTTCGATGGGGTGCATGATGGCGGCGGGGGTGCCGGTGCTGTTGAGGGTAGCGGCGATTTTGTTGCCAATGTGGAAGTTTTTGCCGACGCCGGCGATGACGATTTTGCCGTTGCGTTCGATGGTTTCGAGGCAGGCTTGAATGGCGTGGTTGAAGGTGTCGTCGAGCTGTTCGATGATGGCGGCGATACCGTTTAGTTCGATGTCTAGGGTTTGGCGTGCGTGCTGGATGTAGTCCATGGTTGTTCTCCTTGCGGTGAAAGATGAGGGGAAGTTATGGGATTTTGGGTTTTATTTCAAGCGCGGGGGGCGTAGGGTTTAGGTGAGGTTACATATGGGAAAGCGTAGATCAAGACGGGGTTATTGGATTGCTATTTGGGTGCTGGCATTTTTACTGGTGGGCAGCTGGCTAACGAATATGGGGCTGATGGCGATGCTGTTTGGGGGTGGGAGTCTCGATGGTGTGGAGTATCCGGTGGATGAGGAGCCTTATTTTGATGAGGTTTGGTCGAGCGGGTATGGGGATGCGAAGGTGGTTCGGTTGGCGTTGAGTGGGGTGATTAGGCGGGGGGAGCAGGAGCGGTTGTTTGGGGTTAGCCCGGATCCGGTGGCGTTGTTGTTGCGGCAGATTCGTTGCGCGACGGAGGATGATGAGGTGGAGGCAATTTTGCTGGAGGTGGATTCGCCGGGGGGTGGGGTTACGGCGAGTGACGAGATTTATGAGGCGTTGCGGCGTTTCCGGGCGTCGGACGAGGCGCGTCGGGTGGTGGTGCATGTGCGGGATGTGGGGGCTTCGGGGGCGTATTATGTGGCGATGGCGGCGGATTATGTGATGGCGGAGCCGACGTCGATTGTGGGTTCGGTGGGGGTGATTATGCAGACGTTGAATATGAAGGGGTTGGGGGATAAGCTTGGGTTGGAGGCAGTGACGATTGCGTCGGGTGAGAATAAGGATTTGCTGAATCCGTATGAGGAGGTGAATACGAATCAGGTGGCGTTGCTGCAGGGGGTTGTGGATGCGATGCAGGATCGGTTTGCGGGCTTGGTGATGGAGGCGCGGGGTTTGGAGAGTCGTGCGCTGCTGGATGGGCGTATTATGGTGGCGGGGGATGCGTTGGAGGCGGGGCTGATTGATGGGATTGGATATGAGGATGAGGCGTTGGATGAGGTGGCGCGTCAGTTGGATGTTGAGCAGTTGTATGTGGTTCGTTATGAGCAGCAGTTGGATGTGTGGGAGTCGTTGTTGCGTGCGCGGGGGCCGTCGGTTTCGGTGGCGCCGTTGCGGGCGGGGCCGCGCTTTCTATATATGTGGAGACCGTGAAATGAGACGTGGATGGGTATGGATAGGGTGGATGAGTGGTTTGCTGTGCGGGTGCCAGACGGTGGAGCAGGCGCGGCAGGCGGATGCGCGGCGGCAGGTGGAGCAGCGGTATGCGGAGGAGCGGCAGGTGCGGATGCAGGGGCAGTTGGATCTGCTGGCGGCGGAGCAGGTGGCGTTGCGGGAGGAGTTGGCGATGTTGCAGGCGGAAGTGCGGGGGGTGACGGCGGTGGCGCAGTCGGCTCAGGAGCAGGCGCGGTTAGCGGAGGCGGAGCAGGCGCAGGTGGTGAATCGGGTGCAGGATTTATTGAAGAAGCAGTTGGCGGAACGGCCGGCGGCTTCGTCTTCTCGTGGGGCGGGGCATGAGCATGTGGTGGAGTCGGGGCATACGCTCTCAGCTATTGCGGTGGCATATGGATCGACGGTGAAGGCGATTAAGCAGGCGAATAATCTGAGTTCGGATCAGATTTTTGTGGGGCAGAAGCTATTTATTCCGCAGTAATGGGATTGGTTTTGACCTTATTTTAGTGCTTTTCGGGCTTGCATGAGGGCGGTGAGCGACTATGATTTCGCGCCCTATGTGATAGAAGTGTGCCGGCTGAGTGGTCGGGCTTTTTCGCGGGGATTAACTACTAAACGAAGGTCGGGAAGCGTGTGCTTCCGCTTACAGTATGGAAACTATAACACAAACAGATTGGGATGCGCAGGATGCAGCCATGGACGCTCTCTATGAGGGCACGCTTGCTAATTTTAAAGAGGGTTCGATTGTTACAGGTCGGATTATTCGGGTGCACGATGGCGATGTGATGATCGATATCGGCTATAAGTCTGAGGGCATCGTGGATGTTGGCGAGTTTCGTGATCTGGACGAAAATCCAGTGGGACAGGAAGTAGATGTTTTTCTGGAGCACCTGGAAGATGACAATGGTGTTATTGTTATCAGTAAGAAGCGGGCAGAGCAGCAGAAGGCCTGGGATTATGTGGTTAATGAGTGTGAAGAGGGCAGTGTGGTGGAGGGCACGATTCGTAGTGCCGTGAAGGGTGGCTTCATTGTGGACGTGGGTGTGGATGCGTTCTTGCCAGGTTCGCAATTGGATGTGACGCCGGTTCGTAATCCGGAAGAGCATGTGGGTAAGACATATGAATTCCGCATTTTGAAGATTAATTTGGAGCGGAAGAATATTGTAGTTTCACGTCGTGATTTGATTGAAGAGTCGCGCCGGGAGTCGCGCCGTAAGGTGCTGGCGGATATCCAAGTGGGTCAAGTGCGGCCGGGTGTTGTGAAGAACATTACTGATTTTGGTGCGTTCGTGGATTTAGATGGCATCGATGGTTTGTTGCACGTTACGGATATGACTTGGGGTCGTATCAATCATCCTTCTGAGCAGTTGAAGGTGGGCGACTCGTTGAATGTGATGGTGTTGGATGTTGATCTGGAAAAAGAGCGGATCAGCCTTGGCTTGAAGCAGACAATGGAAAATCCGTGGGAGGAAATCGAAGCACGGTATCCGACCGGTGCGCAGGTGCATGGTAAGGTTGTTAATCTGGCTCCGTATGGTGCGTTCATCGAACTCGAAGAAGGTGTGGAAGGTTTGGTACACGTTTCAGAGATGTCGTGGACGAAGCGAGTACAGCGTGCGGCAGATGTGTTGAGTCTGGGTGATGAGGTCAATGCGGTGGTGTTGGCGGTAAGCACAGAAGATAAGAAGATTTCGTTGGGTATGCGCCAGACGGAAGAGAATCCGTGGGAAGTAGTGGCTAGTAAGTATCCGATCGGTTCGCCGGTGACGGGCAAAGTGCGCAACTTTACGACGTATGGTGCGTTTGTTGAGATTGAAGAGGGCGTAGACGGCATGGTGCATGTGTCGGATATGTCTTGGACGCGGAAAGTGAACCATCCTTCGGAAGTATTGGAGAAGGGTGATGAGGTGACAACGGTCGTGCTGGAAATCGATTCGACGAACCAGCGGATCAGCTTGGGTTTGAAGCAGGCGCAAGAAGATCCTTGGGCGGATATCGTGAAGCGCTATCCCGTCGGTACACGCGTTACTGGTAAAGTGACGAAGGTTTCTTCGTTCGGCGCGTTTGTTGAAATTGAAGAGGGCGTAGATGGCTTGATTCATATCAGCCAGATTTCGGATGAGCATATCGAGAAGGTGAAGGATGTGCTGAATGTGGGCGATGAGATTGAGGCGCGTGTGGTGAAGGTAGACGCTTCGGAGCATCGGATTGGTTTGAGCGTGAAGGCGGCTAAAGTTTCGGATGAGGAGTTCGAGGTGGAAGAGGATATGCTGGAAGGCTTGCAGTCGGGTGAGGAGCTGGTAAATCTATCGGGTGCGTTTGACAGTGCATTTGGAGACCAGTTGGAAGAGTGGCATCCGGGTGGTTCTTCGGAGAAAAAGCCGGAGGAGTAACTGTCGCTTGCCTGATAAAAAACCCGCTTTTTTCGAGCGGGTTTTTTTGTGGCTTGCTGGCGGATGTGGGGCTAGTTTGTGGGTATGTTTGGTTGTATGAGGAGTGATGTGTGATGACCGTGGATGAGCAGATAGATGTGTTGTGTGCGCGAAGTGTTGATTTTTTTTCGCGGGAGGCGTTGCGGAAGAAGCTTGAGGTGGCGGAAAAAGAGGGACGTGGCTTGCGGGTAAAGTATGGTGCGGATCCGTCGGCTCCAGATATCCACTTGGGGCATGTGGTGGGGCTGAATAAACTGCGGGAATTCCAGGACTTGGGCCATACGGTGGTCTTTATTATTGGCGATTTTACGGGGATGATTGGGGATCCATCGGGACGATCGCAGACGCGTAAGCCGTTGACGCGTGAGCAGGTTGCGGTGAATGCGGCGTCGTATCAGGAGCAGGTGTTCAAGATTCTTGATCGGAAGCGGACGGAGATTCGGTTTAATTCAGAGTGGTGTGCAGAGATGAAGTTTGACGATGTGATTCGGCTTTCAGCGCATGTGACGGTGGCGCAGATGCTGGCGCGTGATGATTTTGCCAAGCGGTACGGGGCGAATCAGCCGATTAGTATGGTGGAGTTTTTGTATCCGTTGGTGCAGGCGTATGATTCGGTAATGGTGCAGGCGGATGTGGAAATTGGGGGAACGGATCAGTTGTTTAATTTGTTGTTGGGGCGTGAATTACAGAAGGCGATGGGTGAGGAATCACAGTGTGTGTTGACGCTGCCGTTGATTGAAGGGCTGGACGGGGTTCAGAAGATGAGCAAGAGCCTGAACAATTATGTGGGCGTGAATGAGGCACCACGTGAGATGTATGGCAAGTTGATGAGTGTGCCGGACGAGCTGATGTGGAAATATTATCGCTATATTCTGTGCCGGGATGAGGCGTCGATTGAAGAGATGAAGGCGTCGGTAGAGGATGGCGAGTTACATCCGAGAGCGGCGAAGGATGAGATGGCACAGGCCGTGGTAACACGATTTGTAGATGAGGCCGCGGCGGCGGATGCGGCGGCGGAGTTTACGCGGGTGTTTGCGCAGAAGGCGTTGCCAGATGAGTTGCCGGAAGTTGTGGTTTCGGAAGAAGAGGTGGGGCTGTTGACGTTGATGGTGAACGCAGGCTTGGCGAAGAGCAACGGCGAGGCGCGGCGACTAATCAAGCAGGGGGCGGTTCGAATTGATGATGAACGGGTATCGGATGAGCGGTTGGCGTTGGTGCCGCGTGAGGGGATGGTGCTGCGGTCGGGCAAGCGGGGTTTTGCGAAGATTAAAATTGGATAAAGGAGAGTAAGCGATGGCGGGTCATAGTAAGTGGGCGAATATTAAGCATAAGAAGGGGAAAGCGGATGCCGCGCGGGGGAAGGTGTTTAGCAAAATTGCGAAAGAGATTATGGTGGCGGCTTCGGCGGGGGGCGGGAATCCCGATGATAATATCCAGTTGCGGGCGTTGGTGCAGAAGGCCAAAGGGGTCTCGATGCCGAAAGATAATATTGAACGAGCGATTAAAAAGGGGACGGGAGAGCTTGAGGGTGGACGGCTTGAGGAGGGTTCGTATGAGGGGTATGCCGCGGGTGGCATTGCAATTGTAGTGAAAGTGTTGACGGATAATAAGAACCGCTCGGCGTCGGAGGTGCGGCATGCGTTCAACAAGGCGGGGGCGAATATGGCGGAGCAGGGGGCGGTGAGCCGTATGTTTCAACGCAAGGGGCAGATATTTATTGAGAAGGCGTTGGTTGAAGAGGATCAACTTATGGATTGCGTGCTTGAAGCGGGTGCAGAAGATTTGAAGACGGACGGTGAGCAGTATGAAGTATTGACGGAGCCGGGTGATTTTGATGCGGTTTCGGATGCGTTAACGCAGGCAGGTATTGAGATGGCTTCCTCAGAGGTTTCGATGATTCCGGATGTGATTACGGAGGTTGTGGATCTGGATCAGGCGCGTTCGATTCTAAAGTTTATCGATGCACTGGAGGAGCTGGACGACGTGCAGGATGTCTACGCGAATTTTGATTTGTCGGATGAGGTGGCAACGGCATTGGATGGTGAGTAGTTTTGGCGGCTGATGCAAAGCGAATTTTGGGGGTGGATACATCGTTGCGCTCAAGTGGGGTGGGGGTGATTGAGGTGCGGGGCAATCAGTTGCGAGCGGTGGCGTATGGTCGGATTTATAATCGTCCGACGGAATTACATTCGCGGTGCTTGTTGCATATTTTTGAAGAGGTTTCGGGGTTGATCGAGACGCATAAGCCGGATTGTGCGGCGATTGAGGGAGCGTTTTTTGCGAAGAATGCAAAGACGGCAATGGTACTGGGTCAGGCGCGGGGCGTGGTGCTCGCGGCGTGCGCACGTGCGGGCTTGTCGGTAGGGGAGCATTCGCCGAGGCGAGTGAAACAGGCGTTGACGGGTAGTGGTTCGGCGCAGAAGGAGCAGGTGGCGAAGATGGTGATGCAGCTACTGGATTTGAAGGAGCAACCGCAAGAGGATGCGGCTGATGCGTTGGCGGTGGCGATTACGCATCACCATCAGGCATCGTTGCCTGAGGCGATGCGAGTGCCGTTGATTTGAGTGTTAGTGGCTGACGTCGAGCTTGCTGCCTTTAGGCTGGTTTATGGCTGCCAGTAGATCATCAAACCATGCTTGGTCGATGTTGAAAGGCTTTCCGCCGGCTATACGGGGAAACTCGATGGCGCGTAGCTCATTGTTCTGGTCTTCGTCGTGTCCAACGACTCCGCCGACTCCGTTGAGAGCTGCGTCTACAGCAACATCTGCGCAGGCTTTTATGAGGTCGAGGTCTTGGGCGTTGGATGCGGCCGCACGGGCATAATATCCTGATTTTTGGATAAGGACTTTTTCGGCACCAATCTGTTTGGCGAACTGTTTGCCGAACCAGGCACCGGGGTTGACGGCGTCGAGCTTTATATGACCGAAGGCATCGCGGGGAACCTCTTCACCAGCTGCTTCCATCTCTTTAACGATGGCATCAACACCGGCACCTTCGGAGATGAAGATGTTGACGTTGTCGTGCTCGTCCATTATGGCTTGGAGGCGCTGTGCTTCGGCGGCCATATCGATTTCCATCTCGGGAATGTACACAGCATGTACATCTTTACGAATGGAGGAGAGTCCTATTTCGGGAAGGAAGTCGAGTTGGGCGAGCTGTTCGCGGTAGACTTTGGCGGTGTAGGCGGTGAGCCAGCCGCAGTTTCTTCCCATTACTTCGTGCACGATCAGCATGCGGGGGTTGGCGTTGTGTTCGGCAACGACATTGTGAAAGTAGCGGGCGCCTTCTTCGGCAGCGGTCCACGCACCGAGAGATTGTTGAATGGGGAAGACGTCGTTATCGATGGTTTTGGGCAGGCCGACGACGATGAGATTGTAGTCGTTTTCGGCGAGGTAGGCGGCGAGATCGGCGGCGGTGGTGTTGGTGTCGTCGCCTCCGATGGTGTGAAGAACATCGACGTTGTCTTTGACGAGTTGGTTGGCAGCAGCTTCGAGCGGGTCTTGCCCGGGGCTAACGAGACCGCGTTTTTCGCAGTCAGCTCGGTTGGTAAGCTTCACGCGGCTGTTGCCGATGGGGCTACCGCCATGAGCATAGAGGGTGGTCGCGTTGGTTCTGATTTCAGGGGTGATGGAAATGGAGCTGCCTTGAAGGAGTCCTTTATAGCCGCTGGTGTAGGCGATGATCTCAATGGATGGATCGATTTCGCTATAGCGTTCGATAAGGCGCCCGATGGCGCTAGATAGACAGGGGGCGAGTCCGCCGGCGGTTAAGAGGGCTACTTTTTTTACAGTCATTTTACTCCTTTATATGTCAGTCGCGAGATATGATGGAGTGGTAGCAAGAAATTGCAAGTTAGAACCTTATGGGAATCTAGCCGTTTCATTTGAGGGAGCAATGACTTGAAATTTATTTTTGAAATGGTTATTTTTAACCTATCTAAAAAAGATTTTTATGAAAGTTAGCGCGTAGCACAGAGGTTGTTAGCCTCATGTGTTAAAAAGAGGAGTTTACAATGAAGCGTTCGTTATCGCCAACGGGTCGTTGGTTGCTGGTTGGGCTGTCGTTATCGGGTTTAATTATTTCTATTATGTGGCGCTACATTGCGGCCGGTTTTGAGGCGGATGGAAGTCGTATCTCGATTGTTATTGTGGTGCTCTTTGCAATCGGTTTGCTCTATTCGTTTCTTATTGCATTTCGCGTTTCCGGTGAGCGCCGTCGATTGGAGCAGTTGGCTGATCAGCGTCGGCCCGAGAAGGAGGGCGGGGGAATACATGTGGTATTTCAGGAGGCGTTGCATTTGGTTGAACAGGGAGATGAGGTTGATTTTCAGGGGCTAATGGCAAGTTATCAAGAGCGTTTCATGGGGTCCGTTCGGGGGGTGTCGGTACTTTCAGGCGTGCTGATTACGGTGGGTTTGTTGGGCACGGTTGTGGGGTTGATTATTACAGTGAGTGGAATTAGTGGGGTCTTGAATGCGGTGGGACAGGATTATGATATGGTCGTTCAGGGTATGAACCAAACGGTTGAGGGGATGGGAAGTGCGTTTTATACGACATTTTTCGGAGGGTTGCTTGGGGGTGTGTTCTTACGGATTTTGCATATAGAGAACTATCGCTCGGTTACGGCGTTATTGGCGGATTGTGAGCAGTTGGCGGTGCGTTGGATTATGCCATTAAGTCAGCGGGCGGCGCGGCTGACAAGTGGGGAGCTGGACAAGACGTTGGCGGATGTGGGGCGGATGTTGACACAGTTTTCAGATGAAGTAGGCGCGGTGAGTGGGTCTGTGGCAGAGGGTCGGGCGGCGATCGAGAGACAGTTGCAGAGTGTATTTGTGGATGCGCGTGAATCGTTTGCAAAGCTGATGGCTTCGGAATTGGCGGAGCTGGCGGATGGTATTCGGGCAATGGGTCATCTGTTGGTTGAGCAGCAGGAGCCGTTGCGAGCATCGCTGGAGGAGGCGCAGCGTTCGATGGGTGAATTGGTGGCGAATCAGACAGAGCGATTGTCGGCGGGGATGGCGTCAGTGGCAAATGCGGTAGAGGAGGGGCAGGTTCCATTACGGGCATCGCTGGAGGAGGCGCAGCGTTCAGTGGGTGAGCTGGTCGCGAATCAGACAGAGCGTTTGTCGGCGGGGATGGCGTCATTGGCAAATGCGGTAGAGGAGGGGCAGGTTCCATTACGGGCATCGCTAGAGGAGGCGCAGCGGTCGATGGCGGAGTTGGTTTCGAGGCAGTTGGTTGAACTTTCGACTGGGCTGCAGGGAATTGTGGATACGGTGGAAGCGGGCAAGGCGCCGTTGGGAGCTGAGCTGGAGCAGTTGAGCTCGTTGGTGCAGGCTTCAGTAGAGCGGGTTGAGGCGACAGTTGCGTTGGCTCAGCGAGTGAATGAGGAGCAGCGCGGACAGCAAACAAGGGAGTTGGCAGAACGATTGCAGCAGGCCGCAGCGTTGTTGCGAGATATTTCGAATATAGAGTTGAAGGGAGACTCGAGCACAGGTGCGGATGGTGAGGCAGCTTGATGAGAAGTCGGTATGAAGCGGATGAGGAACAAAATTTTTTCGAGTCATTCTCGGATGTAGCGTTGTGTACATTGACGGTTACCTTGGTGTTGGCGGCGCTGTTGGCAATGAGCGTGCGTCAGACAATCAATGTGGAGCTGAACGAGCGGCAGTTCAATCAGGATGCATTGCCTAATCGGATGTATTTATCCTGTTCGGTACAGCAGGGAGGGGGAAGTTCGATGGTTCATTTTCTGGATGCGAATCGGTTTGATACGCTTTTGGCGATGGATCAGGAGCGTGAGGCGGGGCGGCGGGTACGGTTAGATGCTAGTTATTCGTTGAAGCGCAGCCATTTTGCTTTGATTGCTCCAGCTTTGTTTGCGGGTTGCGATGCGGAGGGAAAATCAGCGTTGACTCTGTTGCCGGGAGGGTGGTCGCCGGAGGTGCAGGTGGGCTCTCAACTGTATCGTTTCGATGATGATGCATCGGCTGAGATATTGGATGCTATTTCTGTTGTTTCTCATGAGACGGCAGAGTCGCGGCGGGGTCGGATTTATGTGGAGAGTTTGCAAAATGAGCAGGGCGAGCGTTTTGTGATTATGGGGCATGCGGTCTATCGTCTTCCAGAAGCGGTACAGGATGGTTCGCTGGCTTGGTTGAGTGGGTTTATGTCGGGGACAAGTGATCTGATCTATTTGGGTGATGCGGGTGGGCGGATTGGAAATCGTCGGGTGCGGGTGATGCGTTCGTTGGGATATGAGACGGCTGCGGCTGGTTATGAGGCGTTTTTGCTTTCGGCTTCTATGGATGAGGGGGAGAAGACGCCATTACAGCAATATCCGGAGGCTTGGCGGGCTTACATTGATTGGTGTGTTAAGCAGGATGAAGATCCACCGAGTTGGTTTTTTTCTGATTTTCTAGTGAAGATGGGATTCGACCGAATGGTAATGCAGAGACCGGCGGAATAGTGGGGTGTGGTTGCGATGAGTAGAGTTATTTTTTTAGGAGCTGGATGTGGAATGTTGCTGCTATTGAGTGGCTGTGCTTCGTTTGAGTTAGTTTCGAATCCGTCGGGTGCGGAGGTGCATGAGTTTGGTGAGCGGATCGGGGCAACGCCGTTCTCGTTTGATCAGTTTTCGGGAGAGCGATTGCTCACGGTGAAGCGGGACGGTTTTGTGGAGAGGCAGGTGTTGGTTTCCTCACTTGATCGCAAGCGAGTTAGCGTGCGGTTGGAGCGGGTTAGGGTGACAGTACTTAATACGGTTCCTACCGATGTGCAGGTGGTTCGGGAGGCGGATGAGGAGGTGTTAGGTCGTTCGTCGTTACAGTTGTCATTAGCCAGACCGGAAAAGGTGGTATTGCGTAAGGAGGGTTATAAGTCGAATCCAATGACGCTGATTCCGAACAAGACGTATAAGGTGGAGATGGAGCCGCTGGAGGGTTTTAAGGCGGTGACGTTTGTGAGTAAGCCCTCAGGCGCGATGATTTCAGACCGAGCTGTTGGCGATGCGATTGCGCACACTCCGGCTAGTATTTCGGCAGAGGAGGGAACGGAGTTTGAGTTTATATTGGAGGATTATCAGCCAGCATATTACATGATTAATAAGCGGTCCCCGGGGCGAGTGTTTGTGGAGTTGGTTCCGGTGCCGACGGTGACGCTGTTGGGAGCGGAGGGGGCTGCAGTGTATGGCGTGGGTGGCGGTGAGGCGCTGGGCAGACTGCCGTATACAATTCAGATTCGGGATGTGCGGGCGTTTGAGGTGCGGCAAGAGGGGCATTATCCGAAGACAGTCACGTTGTCGCCTGAGTCGCCAGCGGAAGTGTTTGTCGAGCTGGATCCGATCCCCCTGAAGCGGGTGCGAACTAAGCCGGCGGGTGCAATGGTTTCTCGTATTGGAAAGCGGGAAGTGTTGGGCCGGGCGCCCTTGGATCTGTTGGCGGATTCGGAGCGCCTAGTGGAGGTCTATATGGAGGGGTATGTGCGGCGCGTGATTGGATTTGGACCGGACTCGCCATCAGACATTTTGGTGGAGCTGCAGCCAGTGGGGCAGGATGTGTTGGTGGTAGATGAATTGCAGGATTCGTCGATTTCAGTGTTTTAAGTTGGAGAAAGAGGATGATGGACAGAGCGCTAGGATGGATTGGTGGAATGTTGTGCATTTGGCTGAGTGTCGGGCTGCCGGCTGTGGCGCAGGTGAGTACCAATCAGGCGGTTATTTCTGGCGGTTCTTTTGTTGGAAAGCGCGGTGGTAACTTTCCTTTGGAATCGCTGACGAATGCGGATTTGGGTTCGATACATGGCTTACGGGCAACAGGTGGTATTATTATCTCAAACGGAACGTTTCGAGGGGGAGATGGGCTGGATACTTTTATCGCACCTTCGGTTGGATATGGCGGTTCTGGACTTTACGTATCTGGAGGTACTAATGAAGTGCTTGGGGGAAATTTCGGGGGTGGAGCATCGTGGGATGATGCATTGTATGAAGATGGTTGGGGAATTTATCAGTTGGTAGAAGAGGGGGAGGTAGCACAACTGTTTCTGACAGGTGGAGTTGTTAGCAATGGGTTGGCGGTGGAGGCAGAGGCAACTGCGGTCGTGGAACTGGAGATCGGATCGGGTGTATTGTTAGATGGGGCGGTCACCAAATTGGGCGGTGGAGATCTGTTGGTTGAGAATTGGCAAACAGGAACGTTACAGCGGTTAGAAGTTGGTGAGGGCGCTGTTGCGTTTGATACTTTTTATACGTTGGAGGCAGGCGGGTTATTTAACGTGAATAATTCCAATACGGTGGTGAAGTTTGAGGCGGGGGCGCGTGTGGAGGGGGCGATTGTTGGAAGCGGTGGGGCTCGTTTAGAAGTGGCGGATTCGTTCTTGCTGGGCGGTACGTTAACGTCGATGGATGTGGTGTTGAATGGGTCGAGTAATATATTGCGGTTGACGGATGATGCTTATGGAGCGGCGGGGACTGTTTTTTATGCTACGAACAGCGTCTTGGATACGCTGGCTTTCAGCTATGGACAAGAGACAGGCGCTGATCAATTGAAGCTGGGAAGTCAATTTGTTTCGTTTGAGCGTATTGAGCTGGCGGATGCTGCTGTAGATGTGTGGGAGCTGACGACGTTGGATGCCGCACGGACTAGTTTTGTGGTAGATGGGGGCAGTGGCCTAGGCGATATGTTGGGGTGGCGTGATGGGGGAACGTATTCGAATGCTGTATTTGCGGGTGTGACGAATTATAATCAGGGGTTTGAGCGGTTTGGGTTGTCGCAGGAAGACGATGTCTGGGTGGCGGATGTTGCTGATGGCTCTTTGGGGGCGCTTGATGGGCGGGAGGGTATTGATGAGATTGATTTTGAGCGGCATCAGCCGGGTTCGGATGAGATTGGAGCGGGGCAGCTGTATCAGAACTTTGAGGGAGGGATTCTCTCTTCTTCAGGAAGTAGTTGGGATGCGACGAATCGATATGGGGGGCTGGACTATCTGGATGCAAGCAGAGGATCGTATATGCTTTCGTTTGAATCGTATAGCGCAGGTATAACGACGAATGCAGGTGAGATGGGAAGTGATAAACGGTTCCGAAATTTTGATAATGTTCGATTAAGTGATGCGGGTGATACGTGGCAGGTTGAAGTGGGGCCGGATAGTGCGTTGAGCTTTGTTGATGCAGGGGATGGAGACGATACACTATCGGGAGGGCTAACTAGTTCGGCTTCGATAGGGGCGGGATTGAAGTATCGTGGTTTTGAGCAGGTTGAGCTGACGGATGGAAATAATCGGTGGAACATTACGACGGGCGATGAGGCTCTCGCTGTTGTAAATGCGTTGGGCGGAAATGACACGGTGGTCGGTGACTTGTCGAGCGCGGCGCCGTTGAGCGGAAGTGGGTTGTATCAGGGTTTTGAACGAGTGGAACTAACGAGTGGTGCGAATCAGTGGAATGTGTCTACAGATGATCGAGTGCTTTCGTATGTGAATGCGGTGGGTGGCGTTGATACGCTCTCATTTGCTTCCTTAGGCGCTGGATTGGTTACAAATGCAAGTGCATTGGGAAGCGGTGGGCGCTATCGGAATTTTGAGGAGGTGGAGTTAACTTCGGAATCGGATCGTTGGCAGTGGGACGCGCTGAATGATGGTGCTTTGTCCCGTATTGATGGAGCGAGTGGAGACGATACATTGGAAGTTGATGTGATGGGAGGCTCGCTGGCTTTAAGCGAAAGTGAGTTCGATACATATACCTCATTCGAGATACTTGATCTGCAGGGCGGGACGTTTATTTTGGCTAGTAATTCGTTTGTATGGGCCGGCACATACCAACAAGGAAGCTTGGCAACACTCTCGCTGCTAGCAACAACGAATGCCGGACTAGAGGCGCGTATCGCGGCCGATGAAATTATCATGGAGGTGGATACAACGGTTCGGCTGGAGGGTGAGAGCCCCAGTCAGTATTCGTTTGGTAATCGTTACACGAACCAGATATTTAGTGCTTCAACTGCGTTGACGCTGGATGAGTCGCGTATTGATTTGACGGCGGCAGAGGGGTTCTCGGTGAAGGAGTGGTATCAGGCAAATAATTCCCTCTTTGCTGTTTTTGATCGCCGCTCTTTGAGTGATCCGACCAATGGGATTGCGGTGACAAAAGGGTCGCAGCTTAACAAGGTTTTGGATGAGATTGATCAAATGAACAGCAGTGCGGCGGCTCGTATGGTTGATCGGGTCTTTTCGGATTCGGTAGATCCGACGGCAGCCGATTTGAAC
>CAXGYR010000033.1:0-15613 GCA_964014015.1 uncultured Kiritimatiellaceae bacterium | reverse complement strand
GCGCCGCCGGTGCCGGTCTCGCCGAACACCTCCACCAACACATCGTCCCCCGCTGGAACGGCGACACCAACTTCATGCCCGTCATCGGAGAAGCCCACGTCATGCCCCAAGCCCTCCTCGAGCAGTACGACCAGCTCAAGCCCCACTTCGAGCAGCTCTCGGCAGACTAATTGCTTCGAAGCAAACTACTCCGCAGTATAGCCCACGATGTTGACCTTCACCTGTACTTCGTTCGCCACTTTCAAGCGCAGCGGTTTGGCGAGATCGAGCCCATACTCATCGAGCAACACGGCAAAGGAAGAGCGTAATACCAACAGATCCCGCTCGTCACCTGCCTGCTTGCGACCAGCGCGCTGGTTTGCCGCATCTTTCAGATAGTTAAACGATACCGGAACTTCAATCGAACGCGTAGTGCCCAAAAACGTGAAGTTACCTTTCGCAATTCCCTCGACCAGCGATCCTTCCTGCTTCTCCGCAGAAAACGAATCCAACTCAAAAATAATCTCGGGATGCGCTTCTGCGTTCAACCAATTTTCACCCATCATCTTCTGGGTCATCAGGTGGTTATTCATTTCGATCGAATCGACCGTTAACGCAATCGAACCCGCCGTGGCTTCCGGTGCCGCCGGATCGTATGAAACAAATCCACTCACCCCTTCGCCCTTCCCGCTGATAAACTCCAGTGGAGCGTCCAGAATCACCAGCACGTGATTAATTCCTTTCTCGTCCTCAAAATCAAACGACTGCGATGCGGCGTTCAGTTCGCATACACGTACCAACAACAGAACCATCCAAAACCAAACACTACGTTTCATATGTAACCTCCTAGCTAGCTGCAACATTTACCAGTCGGCCCGGAACCACAATTACTTTCCGCACCGTCTTACCTTCCAACCACTTCTGCACACTCTCCAGCGTCATCACCTCCGCCTCAATCGATTCCCGCGAAGCTGACGCTGCCACCGAAAGTTTATCCCGCGTCTTACCGTTGACCTGAATCACCAGCTCAATCACATCCCGCTCCAACGCCGCCTCGTTCACCTGTGGCCAACGCGCCTGCAGCACGCCTCCCTCATGGCCCAACTCAGCCCACAGCTCCTCGGCAATATGCGGTGCAAACGGTGAAATCAACAGCACCACCTGCTCCATCGCATGACGGTAAACCGCCTGCGCCGATGCCGACGACTCCGCCCCAATCTTCGCCGCATCCATCGCATTCATCAGCTCCATAATTGCTGCCACCGCTGTATTAAACGTAAACGCCCCATCCAGCCCGCGCGTTATCTGCTGAATCGTCTCGTGTGTTTTGCGGTACAAGTCGCGCTCCGCCGTCTCCATCTGATCGAGCACCAATGCCGCATCCGCTGCCAAGATCCACGTCCGGTTCTCTGCCATTCGGCGCCACAGCCGCTTCAGAAAACGCGACGCGCCCTCCACGCCTGCGTCCTGCCACTCCGCTTCCTTCTCCGGTGGACCGATAAAGAGCGTATAGAGCCGCACCGTATCCGCACCATACTCTTTCAACAGCTCCTCCGGGCTCACCACATTGCCCTTCGACTTCGACATCTTATACAAATTACCATCTGCGCCGCGCTTGCAGATCATCCCCTGCGTGAATAGCTGCTGGAACGGCTCATCAAATCCAATCAAGCCCAAGTCATAAAACACCTTCGTGAAGAACCGCGCATAGAGCAGGTGCAGAATCGCATGCTCAATTCCACCGATATACTGATCAACCGGCATCCACTTGTTCGCCAGCGTAGCGTCAACGGCCTGTCCTTCGTCCTGTGCGCTCAGATAGCGCAGAAAATACCACGACGAATCCACAAACGTATCCATCGTATCGCTTTCGCGTGTGCAGGGCGCGCCGCTTTCCGGATGCGTGGTCTTCATAAATGCCTCCGAGCTACGCAACGGCGACTCCCCCGTCGGCTTAAACTCCACATCATCCGGCAACCGCACCGGCAACTGCTCCGCCGGTACCGGCACCACCCCGCCCGCCTCGTCATACATAATCGGAATCGGCGCACCCCAGTAACGCTGACGCGAGATCAACCAATCGCGCAGCCGGAAATTCACCTTTCCTTTTCCGAACCCGTCCGCCTCGGCCTTCTTCACCATCGCGCCAATCGCCTCGCGGTTTGGCAGTCCCGTAAACTCAGCTGAGTCAAAGCAGATGCCATCCTCGGTGTAAGCTTCCTCCATCTCATCGAGGTGTAATGAGCCCTCCGGATTCTGAATCGAAAGTTTAATCGGCAGGTCATACTTCTTCGCAAACGCCCAGTCCCGTGTATCGTGCGCCGGCACCGCCATCACCGCGCCCGTACCATACATCAGCACATAGTCACCCACCCACAGCGGCACCGTCTCTCCGCTATACGGATTCACCACCATCCGGCCGGTAAACACGCCGCGCTTCTCCTGCGAATCCGACTCGCGATCAATATCGTTTAGCTTGGAGCTCTCCTCCACAAATGCTAGTACCGCCTTCTCCTGCGGCAGTCCCGCTACCATCGCCTTGAGCTGCGGATACTCCGGCGCCACCGTCATATAGGTGCAGCCATAGATGGTATCGACCCGCGTCGTAAAACAGGCTACCACATCCGACGCATCTGCCACGCCATCCTCGCGCGCCACCAGCGGGAAATAGACCTCCGTTCCCTCCGAGCGTCCAATCCAGTTGCGCTGCATCGTCTTCACCCGCTCCGGCCACCCCTCCAGTTTATCGAGATCGTCCAGCAGTCGCTGCGCATAGTCTGTAATCTTAAAGAACCATTGCGAGAGCATCCGCGTCTCCACCTTCGCCCCGGAACGCTCCGCCGTTCCGTCCGGTAACACCTGCTCATTCGCTAGCACCGTCTGATCCACCGGATCCCAGTTTACCGGTGCCTCTTTCTTATATGCCAGCCCCCGCTCATGCAGTTGCAGAAACAGCCACTGCGTCCAGCGGTAGTAGTCCGGCTCGCACGACGTCACCTCTTTCTCCCAGTCATACATGCAGCCCCACGCCCGCAACTGCTCCTTCATCGCCGCTATGTTCGCCCGCGTATATTCTGCCGGTGGCGTTCCCGTTTTAATCGCCGCATTTTCCGCCGGAAGCCCGAACGCATCCCACCCCATTGGCGTCAGCACATCAAAGCCCTGCATCTTTTTATACCGCGCCACCGCATCGCCAATAATATAGTTCCGCCCGTGTCCTACATGCAACTTGCCCGACGGATAGGGAAACATCATCAGGCAGTAGTACGGATTTTTCGCCTCTGCTAGATCCGTCTTAAACGCCCCCGCCTGCTCCCATACCGCTTGCCATTTTGCTTCAATCTCACCAAAGGGATATTCTGCCTTCATCGCCCAACCTCTCTACCACTTTCAAGCCGAATACCATACGCCATCAGCGCCGTTTTGCGACCTCGAAACCTGAAAAAAGCGCCAGACAAGCCCTGTTTAAAACCTCGCTATTGATTTTTAACGAACGGTTTCGGGCTGGAAGGGACGAAGGAAGGCTTCGTTGAAGTCGTAGCCGGAGGCAAAGTCTTCGATGGAGTCCTCTTCGGTTTTGCCAAGCAAGCCCGCGTTGACGAGGTTAAAGACAATATGTCCGATGTCGGCGCATTCGTTAATACCCCACTCGGTTAGTACCCGCTTGGAGATGGGTCCGAATTCGGCGAGGGCATATTCGCGAATTCCTTCGAGTAGCTCGCCGCCGTTGACATGCCGCGGTGATTTCAGTTTTTTGACGGTATAGTCCAGTCCTTCGCGGACAAAGTGATAACCGTTAATGTGATAACGAGTGTCCTCTTTGACGATCCCTTCCAGTAAATCTTCTATCGATAACTCATTCATGAACGATGCTCTTTCTGATTGATGTTGCCATCTCCTCGATCGGCAGCTCATCACCATATGAAACCGTATTCCAGTTCCAACGGTGTCCATCATCTACAAATCGAGGGATTAAGTGAATATGAAAATGAAAAATCTCCTGCCCAGCCGCCGTGCCATTATTCTGCATCCAGTTCACACCGTCTGCTCCGAGCGCTTTGGTTTGAGCCATTGCAATCTGCTTCGCCCCCGCCATTAACGGCTCAAAATAGCCCGTTGGTAGGTCGAGAAGTTGTTCGCAATGAAATTTGGGGATCAATAACACGTGCCCCTTAATAATCGGATTAATGTCGAGAAACGCCAAGACTTGGTCGTTCTCGTAAACGACCTCGGCGGGGATCTCTTTCGCGATGATTCGACAGAAAAGGCAGGCGTCATTCATAAATCATCTCCCCGCGATAGGGTTCTTCGGTGACCGTGACGCTACGATCTACTCCGTACAGACGGACGCCCAACCCTAAAAGAAAAAGTCCCAGCACAACCAAAACATATTTTTGCTCGCGTTTGGTGAGCAAAAAACAGGCTAAAATCGCACGCCGCTGAATCATGTTGAAAAGTATAAAAATCAATTCGCTCTATGACAAGCAGAAGCTTTAATCAATCAAGCGAGTGGCTATTCGCTTGCTTTTTCAGGTCGCACACCCGGCCTCATTCTACCCCGCTTTTCTTCAAACTTTTTTCGGGCAATCTGCATAAATTCATCTGCTTTGGTTTTGCCCAGAATACGCTCCATCTGCTTGCGGTTACGAATAATCAAGCGTAGCTGCTTGGCTTTCAGTTGCGTAAGTTCAGTAATGTTTTTTTCAAGCTCCTCATTGGCTGCCTGTGTTTCCAGTAGTCGGTCCAGCTCTTTTCGACCCGCCGCCGATGCTTTCATCAGCTCGCTCATCTCAATAGAGAACGACTGCTGCAACTCTTCCACCTGTTCACGCTGGCGGTCACTGATCTCCAGCGAATCCAGCATCTTCTGCTTAAACTGTACGCGCTCCGCCGTTTGATTCCGTTCCGGCTTCCGCTCCCTTTCATTGGCCGCGGCAGAAAACCCCACCCAGCCTAACAGCCCTGCACAAACGACCGCTCTTCCTATAAAATTCATATTGTTATCCTTTCACGCTTCAATCCAACAAACGGCTGCGGCGCTGATCTATTGCTACCGGATTTCAAATTTTTTAGCACAGCGCGCCAGCCAACGAAATCCACTCTTCTCTACTGCTACCGTATCTTCTATCCGCACGCCCCCCAACCCGGGATAGTAGAGCCCTGGTTCTATCGTCACCACATCGCCCACCATCAGCACTTCACCGCTCCGCCCGATGCGTGGACGCTCATGAATATCTAGCCCCACACCGTGACCTGTTCCGTGTATAAATCCAACCTGTTTGCCCCCGACCTCACCCGTCCTAAATCCCGCGCGCTCAAAGCGCTCCATGATCCGGCTATGAATTGCATCACCGCAAATCCCAGCTCGTACCGATGCCAGCGCCTCTTGCTGCGCTTTCAGTACTGTTTGGTATAGTTTCTTCAGCTTGGCTGGTGCCTCGCCTCGGCAGACCGTTCGCGTTATATCCCCCCAATACCCACTTTTCTCATGCCGCGGAAAGATATCGAGAATTATGGCCTCGTGTGCCCGCAACACACCCGAACCTCGCTCGTGCGGATCTACTGCCTGCTCTCCCCCCGCCACAATCAGCTCCTGCCCGGAACAGCCGCGTTTCAATAACTCTATTTGGACCGCCTCTCTCACCCGTTCTGATGTCAATGCCCGCCCCTCCAGCATCAACGCACCGCGTGAACCGATTGAAGCCGCCCCGATCAACTCCACGGCTTTCCGCACCCCCGCTACCGCCGCTCGCTGCGAAAAAGCTATTTTCTCTATCTCCTCTTCGCGCTTAATCCGTCTTAACGCACATACTGGTTCGCTGCTCACCTCCACCCGAATGTTGCGTTTTTTCAGCTCTTTATAGATTCCCACCGGGAAATCAGTGCCTACTTCAAACGAATTGATACTGCTGAGCTTCGAAATCGCTTTTACCTGCGAGGCAATGTTCCTCCGTTGTTTTAGGGGCAACGATAGCTCCTCGGGCGTAAGAACCTCGACGTTAGCATGGCATTCGCGTTGCGCACGCCCAACCTCCATAGTTGAAACTACTAAATAGTGCTTATCCGCTCCTAAAATTAACAAAACCGGGTCGGGCGCCACAAATCCGCTAACATAACGCACATCATTCATTGCTGTTGATGAATTCGCATATACAATCCTAGATATATTGCCACTCATAGAACCAATTCTTTCCTTTTTCATGCTGCTTGAAACACGCTCTTAAAATTAAACCGCTAACATTATGCTTATTTTATTTCTCTCCAATTCAACATTTAGTTGTTTTTAAAAAAGACTTCTACCAAATAAAGGGGTGGTGCATTTTTATGATGAAAAAAAGGTCTAATACCTTGTCTTAATCTATCTGTTTACCTAATGTCCGCATTCAACTGGTAAAAACCGTTTTGTAATTGTCGTTAATAACCTGTTGATAACTTATTAACGACCCAATTTATGTGGATTTTGTGAGGAAATGAAGTACGACATTGAGAATATATGGCTCGGCTGTTGTGAACAGCTGAAAAGCATCCTTTCTGATGATATTTATGACCGCTGGATTGCCGTTATTCAGCCTCTTACTATCGAAAACCAACAGCTTAAACTAGCGGTTGCTAATGATTTTTATAAAGACTGGCTTGAAGAAAATTATCTGCCTCTCATCGATAAATCCCTCATTCTAATCGGTCACACCGATATCAAAGCCGTGATCGAAGTCGATGTAGCTCAATTCAACGAACCCAAAACAGAAGAACAGAAAGCAGTCGATGTTCCAAAAAATAGTAAACCGTCTCGGCGCAACGGTAATAAAAACAAAAACAACCTCAATCCGGCTTACACATTCGAATCATTTGTAATCGGTGAGAATAATCAATTTGCCCATGCGGCGGCAATGGCCGCCGCTACCTCTCCTTCCCGTACCTACAATCCTCTATTTATTTACGGAGGTGTGGGATTGGGAAAAACACATCTAATGCAAGCGATTGGAAACCATGTACTGCAGCAAAAATCACGCACTCGCGTCTGCTACATTACCTGCGAATCTTTCACCAACGAATATATCGATGCGCTACAGAACAACAACGTCTCCGTCTTTCGGAAAAAATATCGCAAAGTAGATCTTTTGCTAATTGATGACATTCAGTTTCTCGACGGAAAAAACCGCCTACAAGAAGAATTTTTTCATACGTTCAATAGTTTGTTTGAAAGCCATAAACAGATTGTACTGACGTCGGATCGCACTCCCAGCGAAATGTCAGGATTGGCACCGCGTCTCATATCTCGATTTGAGTGGGGTCTCGTTACCGAGTTGATCAAGCCCGATGTTGAGACTCGAACTGCCATTCTGCGTAAAAAAGCCGCCTTCATGCAAGTTGACCTCGATAATACCCTCATCGACTATCTTGCGCAGCGCATATCTTCCAACATTCGTAGCTTAGAAGGAGCCTTAATCCGTATTGCAACGTTTAGCTCGCTCACCCAGCAGCCGATTAGTCTTGAACGCGTAGATCAACTCCTTCGGGATCTCATCGGCAAAGATGAAAGTCAACCGATCAGCATTGATCTCATTCAGAAAACGGTCGCCGATTATTTCGATATTCGTCTAATAGATATCACCAGCAAGAAACGCACAAAAGACATTGCCTGGCCTCGCCAGATAGCAATGCATCTGTCGCGGAAGCTGACGCAACAATCATTTCCATCGATTGGAAATAAGTTTGAGAGAAACCATGCCACAGTTCTTTATGCACATGAACAAGTGAATAGTCGTTCCAAACAAGACAGGCAGCTTGAACAGACCCTAGCTCTCATAACTGAAAAAATCAAACAGAGCAAAATTTCTTAAATTTGAAGTCTCTCCAGTCCACTTTTTTTTACCAATAACTACCTGCATAACCTGTGGATAAAATACGCATAACTTCCATAACATTTATATATTAACCGTTTGCACTCTTTTTCAACTACATATCCACAGTCACGCTCATGATTTTAACTTTTTACGGGTGACGGCTTTACATAAATTAAGTACCGTTCTATTCACATATTCACAGTCTATAAGAATAATACATATATATAAAATATATCTCTAATAATCAGGAGAGATGTTGATGAAACTCACAATAGATAAAGATCAGCTTCTGGAAACGCTACAGAAAGTACAATCAATCGTAGGGCAACGAACCACACTTCCAATCCTCTCTAATGTGATGCTGGAAGCGCACGATGGAAAACTAACGTGCACAACCACCGATATGGAGGTAAGCCTCCGCACCAGTATCGAAGCCGATATTGATACCGAAGGAGCGACTACCCTTCCGGCTCGTCGTTTTTTTAGCATCTGTCGTGATTTACCGAGTCATCAGGTAGAACTCTCTTTAGAAGCAGGCGATGAAGCTAGCGAGATTGTTACGATTGTATCTGGTTCATTTCGCGGAAAGTTGGGGGGGCTTTCTAAAAACGATTTTCCTCCTATGCCCGTATTCGAAGAGAGCTTTAGTTATACGCTCGGTCAAGGCATCCTGAAGGATATCCTTCAGAAAACAGCTTATGCGGCCTCTAACGATGAATCTCGTGCGATTTTGAACGGTTCCCTGATGTCTTTCCGGGATGGAAAACTTACTACCGTCTGCACAGATGGTAGAAGGTTGGCACTTGTTGAGCAGGATATTGAGATGCCGGAAGAGGCGCAACTGGATGTGGTGGTACCAACAAAAACAGTTTCAGAGCTAATTAAATCACTTGGCGTTGAAGGAGATATTCAAATACGTATGTCCTCCACACAAATAGCATTTGAATTTGGCAATATATTGATCATATCGAAGTTAATTGATGGAACCTATCCTAACTATCGTCAGGTCATCCCCTCTCAATGCGAAGAGCGCATTAGCGTTGAACGTGAACTGCTGCAAAGCGCCGTACGCCGTGTATCCTTAATGCTAGATGATCAAGCAGCAGCTGTACGACTCGATATTAGCGAGAATAGAATTGAGCTAACCACTTCAACGCCTGAAATTGGTACTGCAACCGAAAGTATCCCTGTAAAGTACAGTGGTAAAGAGATCACGATTGCTTTTAATCCGACCTATTTAATGGCACCACTCAAACATCTCGAAAGTGATGAAGTTTTCCTCGAGCTTTCTGATGAAACCAGCCCAGGCGTCATTAAGAGTAACATTCCGTTCTTATACGTTATCATGCCGATACGAGTGAACTAACGTAGTAGTCATTGAAGCTGGTTGCCGAACTAGGGGTCGAACCTAGACTAAGCGAGTCAGAGTCGCTTGTGCTGCCATTACACCATTCGGCATTAATCGAAAGCATGGGAACCTAATCGCAATCAAATAAGCGATCAAGCGACATTCAAAAAAAACTGATCTCCACAGTCGTTAGTAAATATTATTTTTCACTCATTACATCCCGCAAAGCAGGCTCGAGCGTAGCGTGTGTGAATGTATAACCAGCTTCAGTTAATTTGGTTGGAAGCACTTTTGTCCCGCTTAGTAGAATGGCATCCGCCATTTCACCAAAAATGAGCTTAGCAGCAAATCCAGGAAGGGGTGCGATCGTCGGTCGTTTGATTACACGTCCTAACACCTTGGTGAATTCAGTATTATCAACCGGATTAGGAGCTGTCAGGTTAACCGGACCATGTAACGAATCATTCTCAATAGCAAATTTGATGGCACCCACCATATCTGCCAGCGTGATCCAACTCATAAACTGTTTACCGGAACCGAGGATACCCCCACCCCCTAACAAGAAAGGAGGCAACATTTTTTTCAACGCACCGCCCTTTTTACTCAGCACAATACCAGTCCTCAAGTGCACGGTCCGAATGCCAGCATCTTCAGCAGGTTTGGTTGACGTTTCCCACTGTACACAGACTTCAGGAAGAAAACCCGTACCGGCTGCAGATGCCTCTGTAATGGTCTCACTTCCTGTATCACCGTAAAATCCTGTTGCTGACGCACTAATGAATACAGCTGGTTTATGTTCGCTGGCAGCGAGCTGTTCCGCCAATTTACGAGTTCCAATGAGTCGACTATCTTTAATACGAGCTTTTTTTGCCGCATTCCATCGACCCTCCGCAATATTCTCGCCGGCTAAGTGTATAACCGCATCCACCCCGCTGAAGTCTAAGGGCTTGCTGAAGTCACGCCCTAAACCGGTAACCGAATGTCCTTCCGCCTCTAACGTGCTCTTAACGGCAGTACCAACTAATCCGTTTGATCCTGATAAGTAAATATTCATCTATAACCCCCTTATATTTTTTGAGTTGATCGTAATCGCGATAATTCATCATTCCTTACGGATTGTGGATAAAAAACAAAAAAAAGACTCCCTGCAGGGAGTCCTCTTCAAAACCAACGAAGAAAAATTTTACTACTGCATAAAGCGCCGCCAGATTATAAAACCAGTACCACTCATCGCGAGAATCATCCCTATCGCAGCAGGTTCTGGAATTACAGTACTGAACTGTAAGTCATGGTGACGGGCCACTACCGAACCAAAATCACCCCCAGAATTATCAAACGTAACAGTAGATACAGCGGCAAAGTCCACGCCAGCATTTTTAAATTGGAAACTTCCAGTATTGGCCGATACCACACTAACAGGATTATCGTTAATCTCAGCTGATCGATTTAAATCCCCATTACCTCCGACACCAATGGCACCGCCGGTGAACCCATCAAACTGGATCGCATGATCCAAATCAGTGGTGGTTCCAGTGACACCAAGAACGGAAACTGTTACCCCGTTTAAACTTCCAAATCCAGTATCAATGCCTTGATTAAAAGCCCGCATGTTGGCAGGACCTGAGAACCGCAAAGTAAACGTGACCTCATCGTTTGCACTGGCATCGCCATCTAGATCAAGGTTTGAATAGGTCATCGCAAAGTCAAGTGTGTTTGAGACGACTGTGCCTGCGAGCGCATTTCCATTAAGAGTAACACCCGACACATCGTCATGACCAAATACACCGTTCGCCCTGACATCTAGTGCCGTAATTGTGATAACATCAGCGGAGGCCAGACCCGCAATCATTGAGAAACATATAACAGTTTTAATATTCATAATTAAACCCCATTTGTTGCTAAGTTAATTAATATTTTATGCACTAACTGAATTTAAATTGGTATGAGACATTTATCCTAACTTTAGTGGCAACAGTCATATACATTAAACAGGTGATAATTTATTACTGAACTGCTAATGTTTGAAAGTTGATCCAAGTTTATGTGGGAGTAGAATCGTTGAGTGGCAAATTTGATGTAGTTGTTGTGGGTGGTGGCCATGCGGGATACGAAGCAGCACTTGCTTCTGCACGTATGGGAGTTCAAACGCTTTTGATAACGCTGGACCGGACTCAGATAGGCCGTTTACCCTGTAATCCGGCGGTTGGTGGTATCGCCAAATCACACCTCGTATCCGAAGTGGATGCGTTAGGCGGAGAAATCGGACGAAATGCTGATTTTACCGGCGTTCAGTACCGCATGTTAAACACAAGAAAGGGGCCTGCGGTTCAGTCGAATCGAATCCAATGCGATAAACACATCTATCCCAAGCGTATTCAGGCCGTGCTAGATGAACAGTCTTGTTTAACGATTATTGATGACATGGTAACTTCGATCGACAGCAAAAATGGAATGATTAAATCAATCACAACCCGTTCTAGTGGAGAAATTAACACAAAAATAGTAGTTATATGTACCGGCACGTTTTTGCGCGGCCGGGTGCTAATTGGAAAACAGTCGGTTGCTGAAGGACGCATGGGCGAAGAGTCAGCAGAGGCTTTATCGACCTCATTTCTCTCTTACGGATTCTCGCTAGCACGCCTCAAGACAGGAACTCCTCCCCGCATACATAAAGATACGATCGACTATGCGCGAATTGCAGAACAACCGGGCGAAAACCCTCCCCCGCTCTTCTCCTATCAGGCCCAGCAACTGCTCAAACAAGCTCAGGATGCCGGCGAGATGTTCCACGTGGAACAATCAAATCAAATACCCTGGTTGCCGGGGGCGGATCAGTTGAGCTGTTACCTGACGCACACAAACCCAACAACGCATCAAATTATCGCCGACCATCTCCACGAAAGCTCTATGTATGGCGGTATGGTCGAGGGAACCGGCGTGCGTTACTGCCCGTCAATTGAAGATAAAATCGTGAAATTTTCCGGTCGCGACGCTCACCATGTATTTATTGAGCCGGAGGGCCGTAACAATGTGCGCTTGTATCCCAATGGTACCTCGAACAGTCTACCAGAAGCGGTACAGCTTCGCATGATCCGTTCGATCGAAGGAATGGAAAAAGCGGAAATGATACGTCCCGGCTATGCAATTGAGTATGATTTTGCGGATCCGACACAGCTCTTTCATACTTTAGAGACCAAAAAAGTGGAAAACCTATTCTTTGCGGGACAGATAAACGGAACCACTGGTTACGAAGAGGCATCAGCGCAAGGATTTGTGGCTGGCGTGAACGCGGCCTGTAAGGTGCTTGGAGAAGATGCATTTGTTTTGAGTCGAAACGAGAGCTATATCGGCGTTCTGATTGATGATCTAGTTACCAAGGGAACAGACGAACCGTATCGGATGTTTACGTCGCGATCAGAGCATCGCTTGACGCTGCGCCAAGACAACGCCCGGTATAGGCTCTATGATAAAGCACGAAGGTTGCAGATTATTTCTGAAGAACAGCTTCGGGATACGTCGAAGCAGATGTCTTCCATTCAGCAGGAGTGCCAACGGCTTGAGAAGACCTTTCATGAGGGTAAGTCGCTAGCGCAGCGTTTGAGACAGCCCGGTAGTCGCTATGAGGAGTTGCCGAAGGAAAGTGTCCTTGCGTTGCAGGAGGAAGTTATTAAGCAGGTGGAGATCGAGATTAAATACTCTGGTTATATCAAGCGTGAGCGTGAACGTATTGAGACGGCGCAACGACAAGAGTCATGGCAGATTCCTGTCGGTTTCGATTATGATACGATTGTTGGTCTTCGTCATGAAGCGCAAGAGAAGCTAAAGCGAATTCAGCCTGAAAACCTTGGGCAGGCGGGGCGAATATCGGGTGTAAACCCTTCAGACGTAGCAATATTAAGCATGGCACTGAAGAAAAAAGAAAAGATCGAAGAGCAATCAGTTGAGCTGTGATTCGAGCGATTCGTTGTATCCGGTGAGTTCCATATAGGCCTCGCCAATAATATCACCATCTTCCGCAATATCACATGCGCCTTCCCAATAGGCAATACCGCCAAGCTCACCGGTTAATTCCTGCTCATCAAAAAGCGGGAGAATCGTAAACCGGAATGGTTTGCCGCATGGGCGAGTGCCCGACAGAACGGTCTCAACAGGGTAGTTAGAGTCAGATTTCACGCTTTTCCAGCGGCGGACGATTTCCCATGAGAAGTCTTCAGGGCCCATATGGGTCAGATCGCCTTCTTTGGAAATCCATACTAGCTTGGAGTGCGGGTCGGGGTTACCGTCCTGATCGCGCAGAATGTAGAGCATAAGCTCGGTTTGGTCGTGAAAGCGGACGCTAAGCCAATCCCAGCCAACTTGGGTCTTACTGAGTTGGCTGCTACTGATCTCATGATCCATCCAGGCTTCACCAGATACAGGAACTTTTTTTTCGTTAAGTACAATATCACCAGTAATTTGCAGTCTTGGGTACGTAATATACCAGCTGCAGGCAGAGCGCTCGGCACCTTTGGTCGAAAGTCCGTTTTCACCAAACGTTACGTGGGGTTTTGCGGGTTTCAGGCGGAGGTTCATCTCAACATTTTCCTGGATGGTGGCATAAAGATCCATTTCATAAGATTCATCTTGCGCCAGCGTCCAGTTGCCATTCTGCATATCCATTTTTTCGGTGGAGCAGTATGCATCCCAGCCATCGCGGTTGAGGCGCTCTTCGTGATAGAAATCTTCGCGGTTGATATCACTGAATGCCATGTGCGCCATAAAAATATGGTTGGAGCCGAACGCCGCTGAACCGGCGGTTGCGTCGGGCTTGATAGCATAGCGAAAAAAGGTAGCCTGAAAGCCATAGCGGTCTTTATTATCGGCGTGCAGATGACCCGTAATATACCACCATTCGATTCTGAATTCGGGATGACTTCCATGATCTCGCGGAAATTCAAAGGATGGGAATTCGGTTGGAATTCTATATCCATCATCGGTGTAAAGCTTTTCTGTGTAACTATTTAGAGCTAAAATACTTAAAATAAATACGAGTAGGTTGCGCATAATTATTCTTCCTGTTCGGCTTTCAGTTGGCTGCTCCAGACACCGACCGCATAGCAGGTGACAGCGGATGCAATTAGGATGCCGGCAGATAGTAACAATAGGTTGGCGGTTGGTAATGCGAAGGCGAGCGTCCAACCAAAAGACTGTTTATTGATCACGAAGACGAGTACATACCCAAGCCAAACGCTGATGGCGAGCCCGCCCAATAGGCCATACAGACTCATAAAGAGCCCCTCGGTGGTTAGGCTCTTGGCAATGTCACGTCGACTAAAGCCGATCTCACGTAATACGGCCAATTCATTGCGGCGTTCCATGACAAGGCTGAATAGGGCAAGCGCAAGACCGGCAATCGCAACCAAAATTCCGATGGCTTTCAGGGCATGCGTCACGGCGAATGTCTGGTTGAAGATGGTGATTACTTCGGCACGTAGAACGCGGTTGGTGCGGATCGTAAGGCCGGGATAGGCTTTTGCCCATCGATTTCGAACCGTGTCAGGATCTACGCCTGGCTTCAGTGTGGCGGCAAAGTTTAGCGCTCGTCGGTCTTTAAACCAATCGCAGACAAGCTCGCTGTCGATAACCAGCGAGCCACGCTCATTCCCATAATCGGCGAATATACCGGCAATTTTTACGTCCTTAGCACCGCTAGGTGTCGGAAGTGTGAGCGTGTCGCCCGTTTGTACGCTGTAGCGCTGCGAAAAGCTTTCACTTGCCAAGGCGGGATAAAGACCGTTTGCGTCAGGTTTCGATCGATCGACCTGCCCGTTAGGTGATTCAATCCAGATAAATTGATTGCCGTCCCATTCGCGCGTTGACCGCATACCGACGACGAAGGTAGGGGCGTTTTCGAGGGTAAGCGGGATTATATGCCCAATGTCAGCGGAAGCCACATCTGGGTCGTTTTGAAGCGATTTCCACGTTTTTTCGCTCATTTTATTGCGATTTGAGGCATTTTCGACACCTTTTACGGCTACAAAAAGGTCCGCTTTAAGTGTATGTCCGATCCAGTTAGTGACGGTATTTTCGAACGAATGGATCAGAATATCCATACCCGCCGCCATGCCGATGGCCGCCACCATGCCGGCTACCGTAAGGCGGTGGCGCCCAGTTAGCCGTTTAAGCTGTCCGGCGGCAATGCGCACATGCGCTGAGATATCGGCAAAAGGAGCAAGAATGCGGGGGGCTGACTTTAGCAAAGTGCCACTAAACATCGCTGCGCCAGTCAGTGCAAAAATAGCAGAGAGATAACCTCCAAGAGGAAAGCGGTTTCCAACGGCAAGTTCCACCGGCGGCATGAAATGAGTGCCCCACGCTAGTAGAATCAAAACGGCACTCCAGAGCGCGTGGTTAAATCGGGTTTTACTCGTTCCAAGCCGTTCCTGCCGAATGGCTTGTATAG
>CAXGYR010000032.1:0-15714 GCA_964014015.1 uncultured Kiritimatiellaceae bacterium | reverse complement strand
CCCCAGCCGCGAACACGCTGTCTGGGCCGTCGCCCAGCAGGGCTTCAACGTTGTAGTGGCTCCCCGCGAAGGAGAAATTCCAGCCTTCGCCGACATCTTCCGCAACAACTGCGCCAAGAACGGACTCCTCACCATCGAACTCACTAACACCGAAGTCGATCAGATATTCCAACTTGCCGAAGACGATCAGCCCCTCAGCGCAACCGTCAACCTCGAAGAGCAAACCCTCACCTTCGATACCATCACCTTCCACTTCCAGGTCGACCCCGCCGTCAAAGAAAAACTACTGCTCGGCATGGACGACATCGCAGAAAGCCTCTCCCAAATCGAACAGATTCAATCTTTTGAAAAAACACACAACGCACAACTAACCAGCAACAACTAAAGAGGACGCTCACCATGGCATACGAAAAAATCAACCTACCCACTTCCGGCGAAAAAATCACAATGGGCTCCAACGGACTCAACGTACCCAATAACCCCGTCATCCCCTACATCGAAGGCGACGGCATCGGCGTTGATATTTCCCCCGCTATGATCGCCGTCCTCGATGCCGCCGTTGAAAAAGCCTATGGCGGAACCAAAAAAATTGAATGGATGGAAATTTATGCCGGCGAAAAAGCCGTCAACACCTATGGCGACAATACCTGGCTCCCCGATGAAACCCTCGAAGCCGTCAAAGAGTACACCGTTGCCATCAAAGGCCCCCTCACCACCCCCGTCGGCGGCGGCATCCGCAGTCTCAACGTAGCTCTGCGACAATTGCTCGATCTCTATGTCTGCCAACGCCCCGTCCGCTGGTTCGAAGGCGTTCCCTCCCCCGTTAAGCGCCCCGACCTCACCGACATGGTCATCTTCCGCGAAAACTCAGAAGATATCTACGCCGGCGTCGAATACCAAGAAGGCACCGACGAAGTCAAACAAGTCATCGACTTCCTGCAAGGCACCATGGGCGTAACCAAAATCCGCTTTCCCCAAACCTCCGGTATCGGCATCAAACCCGTATCGCAAGAAGGCACACACCGCCTCGTCAAAGCCTCCATCCAATACGCCATCGACAACCACCGCGACTCCGTTACCCTCGTCCACAAAGGTAACATCATGAAGTTCACCGAAGGCGCCTTCCGCGACTGGGGCTACGAAATCGCCGTACAAGACTTCGGCGCTACTCCCCTCGACGGCGGCCCCTGGCACGTCATCAAACACCCCGAAACAGGCAAAGACATCATCATCAAAGACGTCATCGCCGACGCCATGCTCCAGCAAATTCTAACCCGCCCTGCGGAATACGATGTCATCGCCACCCTCAACCTCAACGGCGACTATATCTCCGACGCCCTCGCCGCCTGTGTCGGCGGCATCGGCATCGCCCCCGGCGCCAACATCAACTACCAAACCGGCATAGCCATCTTCGAAGCCACGCACGGCACAGCACCCAAATACGCCGGCAAAGATCAGGTCAACCCCGGTTCACTCATCCTCTCCGGAGAGATGATGCTCCGTTACCTCGGCTGGAGCGAAGCCGCCGACCTCGTCATCAAAGGTATGAACGGCGCCATCGGTCAAAAACGTGTTACCTACGACTTCGAACGCCTCATGGACGACGCCACCCTGCTCAAATGTAGCGAATTCGGCCAAGCCATGATCGAAAATATGTAGACCTTTATTCTTTCTGCATCCCAAAAGCGCTGTCCCACCCGACGGCGCTTTTTTTCGCCCAATTTAAACTGTACATAAAACTGAACGATTGTTACGGTGCCTCTCCCCCAACCAAAGAGGAGATCATGGGAAACGAAATGCTGTTTATAAACGGCTCCTTTCCACGTGCGCTGGTGCATGTGGACGGCGATGCCTTCTTTACTTCCGTCGAACAGTCGATGAACCCATCCCTGAAAGGAAAACCGGTGGTCACGGGGCAGGAGCGCGGAATCATCGCCTGCGCGAGCTACGAGGCCAAAGCCCTTGGCATTAAGCGCGGTGTCAGCCTGTGGGATGCGCGTAAGATCTGCCCAAAGCTGATTATTCTACCCAGCGACTACGAGAGCTACAGCCTCTACTCCAAACGGATGTTCGAGATCATGCGCCGCTTTACCCCCACCGTCGAAGAGTACTCCATCGATGAGGGCTTTGCCGACCTGACCGGGCTACGCCGCGTGCATCGTATGCCCTACGAGCAGATCGCGCGTGCCATGCAACAAACCATCCATGAGGAGCTTGATCTAACCGTATCGGTCGGGCTCAGCCTCTCCAAAGGACTCTGTAAAATCGCCTCGGACTACCGTAAACCGCACGGCTTCACGGCTGTTCGCGGTCGCCACATCCACCTCTTCCTTCAGCGCATTGCCACCGAAGAGGTGTGGGGCCTCGGCCCCAATAGCGTCCAGATGCTTCAGAAATACGGCGTACACACTGCCTACGATTTTGTGCAGCGTCCCGAAAAGTGGGTCGATCGCCTGCTCCATAAACCCGGCCGCGAAATCTGGCACGAACTACGCGGACAGAGCCTACTGCCCGTCAATCCCGAACCCAAACGTGCCTACCACTCGCTTGGTAAAGGCAAAACTTTCAGCTCCCCCTCGCGCGATGCTCAATTTGTCTATGCCAAACTAGTCCGCAACGTCGAATCCGCCTTCATCAAGCTTCGCCGCCATCAACACCGCACCGCCGAAATATACATCTCCTTGCGCTACAGCGACTACCGCCAGCGCGGACTCGGCGTCCGCCTTAACCGCGCCACCGACTCTACCCAAGAAATCCTTCCACTCGTCCGCCGTCTCTTTAACCAGATCATCGAACCCGACCGCGAATACCGCGCCACGCAGGTCTGGCTCACCCAGCTCGAATCTGCCGAAACCCGCCAGCTGGGTCTCTTCGAAAATCATCTTCTGATCGAACGCTATGAAACCCTCTCCGCCACCGTCGATGAAATCAACGCTCGCTTCGGCAAACACAAAGTGGCCGCCGCCACCGCGCTCACCATCCAGCAACGCCCCGAAAACAGTCGCACTCGCCTCCCTTGGCGGCAGCTCCACCTACTTAACGGCGAAACCGGCAGGCAGCGCCTCTACCTCCCCCGCCTCAATATCGCCGTTTAATTCACTTTCAACTTATAGAGCATCCACGCCGCCAACGTCTTGCCGTCATCCACTTCCCCAGAACAGATCCGCTCGTCCATCTGCGTCTCGCTCATCACCAGCGTTTCAATATGCTCATCCACATCAAAATCAGTAGCGCCCGGCTCATTGCCGACCTCCGCAAAAAATACCTCAATCGTCTCTGAGCAATATCCCACACTCGGCAGAATCACGCCCAGCGATCGGATTGACTGCGCTCCATATCCTGTCTCCTCCTGCAACTCACGCTGCGCCGAAACCAATGCGTCCTCCCCGGGATCGCAATTCCCTGCTACTGCTTCCAGACAGATCTTGTCGTGCGACTTCCGGTACTGCCGAATGAATAAAAAATCTCCATCGACCCGCCGCGCAATAATGGCCACTGCCGGCCCATGCACTACCACCTCACGAAACGACTGCCGCCCGTCCGCCAGCTCCACCTCATGCACATCCACCTCGAAAATCCGCCCCCGATATACCGTCTCTTTCACAATCGTCTTCTCAAACATATTTGCTTCTCCATTTGCTAAATAAACTGCTTCATTTATAGTCACCCTTCTATGAGATTCACGCGAAAAGATTGGGAAGATGCAGAAAAGCATCAATTAAGCCCCTATGCCACCCTCAGCGCCGAAACCCTTGGTCGGCATCACTCCGAGACACCCCACGCTACCCGATCCTGTTTTTCCCGCGACCGCGACCGCATCTTCCATAGTCGCTGCTTCCGTCGCCTTGAATATAAGACGCAGGTCTTCGTCAACGGCATCGCCGATCACTTCCGCACCCGCCTCACCCATACCATGGAGATGACCGCCGTCGGTCGTACCCTCGCCCGCACCCTCAGCGCCAACGAAGATCTTACCGAATGTATCTGCCTTGCCCACGATCTCGGCCACAGCCCCTTCGGCCACGAAGGCGAACGCGTACTCAACCAGCTCATGGAAAACCACGGCGGCTTTGATCACAATCTGCAGAGCCTACGCTGCATCGAACAACTTGAATCTCCCTATCCTACCTTTACCGGCCTTAACCTCAGCTGGGAAGTCCGTGCCGGCCTGCTTAAACACGAAGCCCACAAACCCGACGCACAACTCGATGGACACCCCATCGGTCCTCATCAATCTCTCGAAGCCCAGATCGCCGACATTGCTGACGACCTCACCTATCAAGCGCACGATGTCGATGACGGACTCGAAGCCGGCATCATGCAACTCGAACAACTCCAAACTACCCGCTTCTGGAATCATGCCGCTCAACAAACCCAACACTACCACCCCGATGCCACCGAACAGCAACAAACCCGTGCTACCATCCGTACCATGATCGAACTGCAGGTTGCTGACGTGGTTGATCAAGCACGCCAACGCCTCGAAAAACATCAACCCTTATCCGCCCGCTCCGTTATGGGAGCCCCCGAACGCATGATCTGTTTCAGCCCATCCATGAAAGAGATGCTCGACGAATTTACTGAATTCATGTTCGCCAACCTCTACTACCACCCTACCGTTCTTGAAACCACCCGCCAACGTGTTGAATGGATGCGCCGCCTATTTTTGCACTATGTCGATCACCCCCGCCATCTCGGCAAAAAAGCGCAGCAACGTGTGGAAATCGATGGTCTTCACCGCTCGGTCTGTGACTATGTCGCCGGCTGCACCGATCGCTTCGCTCTGCTTGAATGTGAAAAATACGGACTCCTGCATGACTGACCTAATTCCTATTGCCCGTATCGGCATCGACAGCGCTATGGCCATTCTCATCTGGCTCGTCCAATGTGTCATATACCCCGCCTATCATCATATCGACCGCACCCACTTCTCTGACTGGCACCAAAACTACATGGGCATCATCTCCTTCTTCGTCATGCCCCTGATGCTCACGCAGGCCGCGCTCATCACAATTCAGTGTCTTCAGCGCAGCTCCGGCTGGGCGTACGCCTCCGCAGCCGCCATGCTCATCGCCTGGATAGTTACTTTCCTCTACTCCGTCCCTTGTCACACTCTTCTTCAACAGCATGGATACGATCCGTTTGTGGCTCATCGCCTTATCCAAACCAACTGGTTCCGTACCATCGCTTGGACCGCCGTCCTACTATTCGCTCTGATCGCCTATCGTAAAACTGCATAAAATTTTCTATTCCAGTATTGGACGACCCATCGTTTTCACCTATATTCCAACGCCCTAAACAAATCAAATGCAGGTGAGAATTATGGAAAAACTAGTTATTGGACTCCCCAAAGGCAGCTTACAAGAAAGCACATACGCACTATTCAAAAAAGCGGGTTTTAACGTCGCAGGTGGCAAACGATCTTACTTTCCTTCCGTTGACGATGATGAACTCGAAATGCGTCTTCTTCGTCCTCAAGAGATGAGTCGCTACGTAGAACAAGGGATGCTAGATGCAGGTATCGCCGGACTTGACTGGATCGAAGCCAACGGCTCAGACGTTGTTGACCTCTGCAGTCTCGTCTACTCCAAACAGACGAAGCGCCCGGTGCGCTGGGTTCTTGCCGTTCCCAACGACTCTCCTATTCAATCTGTAAAAGATCTCGAAGGAAAACGCATTGCCACCGAAGGCGTCGGCATCGTCGAACGCTGGCTAGAACGCAATGGTGTCAACGCAGACGTCGAATTTTCATGGGGTGCCACTGAAGTAAAAGTCCCTGAATTTGTCGATGCCATCGTCGACATCACCGAAACCGGCAGCTCATTGCGCGCCAATAACTTGCGTATTGTTGACACGATTATGGAATCCTACACCAAATTTTTCTGCTCCAAAGATGCCTGGAACGATCCTTGGAAAAAGAAAAAACTACAAAGTCTTACCCTCCTTCTCAAAGCCGCCTACGATGCCCAAAGCCAAGTGCTGCTCAAACTTAACGTATCAGCTGATTGTCTGGATGCCGTACGGAATCTTTTACCAGCACTGCACGCTCCCACCGTCAATCCGCTGACCGATGAAGGCTGGTTTGCTGTCGAAACCGTGGTCAATGAATCAACCGTGCGAGAGATCATTCCCAGCCTCAAAGAAGCCGGTGCAGAAGGAATTATTGAAATTGGCTTGAACAAAGTCGTTGCTTAAGTAGAATGCACACCCTTTCAAATAGCGGAGTAATTCATGGGTACTATTAAAAAATGGCGTAAAAAGAAGATGTCGAATCACAAACGTCGCAAGCGTCGCCGTTCTGATCGCCATAAGAAAAAATAATTTTTCATTTAAGTATCGACCCCTCGTCGATCTACTTGTTTGCCGCTCTGTCATCTGGCAGAGCGGATTTTTATTAACCTAGCTGCTCTCCAGCAGTAAGGGGTTTGCCGCGCAGATACTCCAACGCCTGCATACGCTTACCCCCTGGTGGCTGAACCACCAGCAATTGTAGCGCTCCACTTCCCGTTGCTACTGTCAATGTATCATCTAGTAGCTCACCCGGTTTCCCCTCACCCCCCACACATACCGTTTGCCAAACCGCTAACAACTCACCATTTGGCAATATACACCGGCTGCCCGGCCAAGGGTCAAATGCACGAACACGGTTATGAATGGAGACCGCCGACATTGCCCAGTCAATGGCACCATCCGTTTTGCTCAACTTTCTAATTTCAACCACTTCATTTTCATTCTGAGGCTGACGCTCCACTGTACCAGCCCGCAACGAAGCTATCGTTTGGACTAACAAATCCGCTCCTACTAACGCGCACCGATCATGTAACGAAGCAGCCGTATCTCCCGCCTCAATCGGCAATACCTCCTGCGCCAGAATATCACCTGCATCCATCCTTTCTGCCACATCAATAATAGAAACACCTGTCCGCTCATCGCCATTCAGTAATGCCCACTGAATCGGCGCCGCACCGCGATACTTTGGCAGCAGTGAAGGATGAACATTAATCGCGCGCAAAGGTGCCACTTCGAGAATCCGATTCGGAATATATTGACCGTAAGCCACCACCACCAACAACTCAGGTTTCCACACCTTTAACTGGGCAACCATTTCATCGGAACCCACTGCTTCGGGCGTACAAACCTCCAACTCCATTGCCGTGGCAGCCGTCTTCACCGGACACGCCGTCAGCTTACGTTTACGACCTGCGGGGCGGTCTGGCTGAGTGACAACACCCATCACCTCCAGTCCAGCTTCATCCTGTAACGCTGCTAGCGAAGGAACTGCCAGTTCAGCTGATCCAAAAAAAACAATCCGCATTATCCACCTCCATTAGCGAGCGGTATTTGGAGCCTGCTGGTTCTCCGATGTGTTCACCGACCATCTGTCACGATCGCTCACAAAGAGCTGATCTTGTCGGTTTAATGCAACGGCCGCTTTCAGCGGAAAATCAGGCGGCAAACGGCCACTCAAAATAGGCAACCAACTCTGCTCCGGTCCATCCAGCAGTTCACTCACAAACGGTTTATTTTTGGTCAATGGTGTAAAATAGATTCCACTGATGTACTGCTTATAATCATTGATTTCATAATATTGATCCAAATTTTTCGGCAACAGTAAAGAGATACGGTCGCCATACCAAGCCGTCGCCCACGGCATGTCCGTACACAACACCTCCCGCGGGGTGACCCACTTGGCGACGCGTGAAATAATCGGCGATGCGTATGGAGGGTACGGCTGTTTTGCATGTGGCGGTAGCACCCGCAGTCCCAGCGGTATCACCGTTAATGCTACCAATAAACATTTCATCGCAATTACATACAGTCGCGCCTGCAAATCTAATCTATCCAGCAAGACATAAAAGAATGCCACTCCAAAAAGAATGATAAAAGGCCAGAACAGATGAACCAACTGAATCGAGGAGTCAGAAAAAAATCCCGCCAGTATCACCATCAATATCAAGGAAAGACCGACGCTGTTCCTGACGCGATTAATCGAAGGACGAATAAACTGATAGAAAAAGGTTGTGATGAAAAACGACATCAACAGCCCCCCACCTATCCCCGGAATCAATGCTTGATGTTCATTCGAAAAATTAGTGATCCACTTCTGCTGGAGTGCTTCAGAAACTTCTTTTATCGAGAGCACAGGATCATAGTTACGCAACAAGGAGATATCTGGAAACGCTAGCGTGTCCAGAAGAGCTGTATGAAACACCCAACCAAATGGATTGCCGCAAACGAGATAATTTCTTACCAACCACGGTGCAACCCCGAGTAAATATAATAACACAAATAGAAATAGATACCGTTTTCCCCCTCTAAATTTTCCGTTCATTGTATAGAAATAGAGTGCGATTCCCGGCACAATTACCACGGTAAGATAGCGGGTATAAAAAGCGGCTAAACTCAATAATAGCGACATGGTAAAACCAATCCAAAAACGTTTTGTATTTCGCTCTTCTAATTTATATTTAACCGAAACAATGGCTGATCTAAATGCCGCCACGGAAAAGAATATAGCCATCGCCAGATTCAACCCCGAAATTGACTGACTCCACGCTACATCACTCAAGTAAAAAATGGTCATCGATAAAAAGCCTATCTCGCGATAGAAAAGATGTTTGCCTAACGAGAAAATGATAAACCCGGTAAAAATAGTAAACAGATGATTCAACGGCACCACCACCCAACGCTCTGCCGGCATGATACGTGTGCCCAACTCCATCGCAAATGGATCTACATTAAGCCACTCAAATAGTTGATAACCAAAGGCCAGCAACATCGGATAAGCTGGCGGGTGAATCAAATCTGGATGCGATGCCACCTGCGGATTAGCACTTCCACCCACCGCCTCCATCTGGTGCATCGTAAACGGCGAAATATTTTTCGTAACCAGACCCTCTGAAAAAGAGAAGTTTCGTCCGAGCTGTGCCAGATCCATCGCCTCTGCTGAATTAAGTCCCCAAAACTGGGTCGCCGTATAAATCAACACCACAACAAGCAGCATCAACACATACAGTCCAACCCGCAAAATTTTAAGTCCCGCTCCCACATCGATGCTGTACACAACATCCTGCAAAGAGGAATCGAATAATTTTTTATCCGCCATAAATCGCAACCTTTTACATTAAAATAAAGTTAAAGAATATCGAATTAATGAACCCAAAGACAAGAGGGATGCGCATTTAAAAATGATGTGTAACTCCTCTTGTAACGATCTGCCTACTCGCATCAGCATGCACCACTTCAATCCCGCTTTTACTATTCTGAATCACGCCCAGTCGCCAGAGTGGTTCCTGAAAAACATCAAAATAGTCCGCTTCCAATTGCTCACCTGCCGCCTCTGTAGTCGTAAACAACAACTCGAAATCCTCTCCATCAAACAATGCCGCTTCCACGGTCGACATTTTTTCCAATACAGCCCCCGACAATTGAGCTCCCATTACATCGTGTTGCAGCAAATTGGACAAATCTGTAAACAGCCCATCACTCACGTCCGTCATTGCATGCACCCAACCCGACTCTCGCAACCACCGTCCTTCGAGCACCCGCGGCATAAAATCCAAATGCTTACCGGCGCGACTACCCCCCAACGCTCCGGTTGACCAAATTACATCTCCCACCTTAACCCCTAAACGCAACGTCGCCGAATCCTGAGGAACACGACCGCTTCCAAATAGATGAAACGACAACCGATCGCCCTCCGTCAAATCACCTCCAATCAACACCCCGCCAACTGTATCCAAACGCTCCCGAATCCCTTTATACACCTCCTCCAAAACCCTAACTTCTAATGATCTCGGAGCCACCACGTTAACAAGAAACCACTCTGGATCAGCACCCATAGAAGCCAAATCACTCAACACCCGCCCTATAGCTTTATGTCCCACACGCATCGGTTCTGTATCCGATAAAAAATGAATCCCCTCAATCGTTGCATCCGATGTAAACACCTGATCTTGAGAGGAATTTTCGATTCTACAAACGGCACAATCATCGCCTATACCCATCATCAGGTTAGCATGATCGCCAACAAAACGAGCCAGTCGCTTAATTACCTGCTCCTCACCTAATGATTCCAACGTACTCATACGACTCCTTACTCTTTTTTTCATATCACGCACACCAATCCAACTCAACTCCAGAGCCAATTTGATTGCCAAACCGCCCCAACTTTCTTATCTATTCTTTAACAGAGAGTCTCATGAACCCAGTCAACATCTACGTCGTCATCAACACCCAATCTGGCACGCATCAGCCGAATCAAGCTATGCAAGCCATTGAAACGCAGTGGGGTAATCCCGACACCAATATTACCTATCAAATTTCTCGATCGATCAAAGACGGACAGCAAAAAATAAGAACCGCTATCCAGACCAAACCCGACCTCATCCTCATCATCGGCGGAGACGGTACCCTTAACTCTCTTGCCAAAGAACTGCTACATAGTTCCATTCCAGTTGGCATCATTCCCACCGGTAGTGGTAACGGTTTTGCTCGCCACTTCAACATTCCCCTCCAACCTCAGAAGGCAGCACAGGCACTCCGCCACGGAGAAATAATCTCTATCGATGCCGGACTCGTCAACGACCACCCCTTCTTCATCACCTGCAGTCTCGCCTGGGAAGCCCGCCTCACCGAAGCGTTTGAACAATACCCTTTTCGAGGACTAGCACCCTACCTACTTGCCGGTGCCCAACAACTCATTGAATACCAACCACATCCGATAACCTTCACGACTCCCACCGAAACAAGTACCATACAATCCCCCCTCATCTTTACCATTGCCAACCTCTCCCAGTTCGGCAACGGATTCTATGTCGCTCCCGAAGCAAAAGCCGACAGCGGCACACTCGAACTCGTAGCCATTGAACGCCACCATCTACCTATTCTGCTCACCCACCTTCCCCAGTTCATCGACAAAACCTTTCATAAAAACCCCTATGTGCTCCACCGGCATTTTCAATCCATTCAAATCGAACGAAACAACGCTGCACCCTTGCAAATCGACGGAGAACTTTTGCATACTACACAGAACATAGAGATAAAAGTCGCCCCAGCGGCTCTTCAAATCTTAATTCCCCAGAGAACCTAAATGGAAAATTTTAACGCCGACAACTTCTATATGCAACTCGCTCTCCAAGAAGCACAACAAGCTGCACGAGAAGGAGAGGTTCCCTGCGGCGCCATCATCGTTCACAACGACCAAATTATTGGCAAAGCCCATAACCAAACCGAGCAGCTTAACGACCCCACCGCCCACGCCGAAATTCTCGCCATCACTCAAGCTACCCAACACCTCAAAAACTGGCGCCTAAACGATGCCATCATGTACGTAACCAAAGAACCTTGCCCCATGTGTGCCGGTGCTCTCGTCCTCGCTCGCATCCAACGCGTCGTCTGGGGCATGTCCGACCCCATTCGCGGCGGAGCTCAATCCAAATTCAACATTCTTAACGAAGCCGATCTAAACCACACCGTCGAAACCCAAACCGGCGTTCTCGAAGAACCCTGTCGCCTCATCATGCAAGAGTTCTTTCAAACCCTCCGCTCCCGCAAAAAAAACAGAATACCTTAGCGCGTCAGCGCTGCCAGATTCACCGAAAAACGGATCGAATGCTCATCATTACGAGACAAGCGATATCCCACCCCAAACCGCATACAGCATCTCTCTGCAAACAGCGTAACCGAAGCCGACTCCAAATCCCCCGTCTCCTCCTCGAACCGCACATACGCTTCAGCTGAATAGCGCTCCAGCGGGAAAAGATTCACCCGCCCCGTATACAACGACTGCGCCTCTTCACGGAAAAAATGTTCAAATGATAGATCAAGCTGCTCACCCCCATACCGCACTCGTGAAATCATCAACGGCACTCGTCCCTCATTCGCATCCAGCACCGCCAACCAATCCAAACGCAACCGATCTGTCAACGACAACCGTGCATCCCCAAACACCCGGTCAAACGAGTTGGTTGCGCCATCCTCATCCACCACATAGTGCGTATACAGATCAACTTCCGCAAAACGCCGCGTCCCACCCTCGCGTCGCGTTTGTAACAACTGATTAAGCCCCAATCGCACCCGATGGCGATCATCCAGCTCATCCTCCACATCAAACCCAATCAGCCGCTCCGACGCCCAACTATAATCCGTCAGCTGATAATCAACATACGGACGCACCACATGCTGTAACCCCTCTCCATACCAACCACGCTCAGATGAAAGCAACTTCCGTGCCTGAAAAGAAGCCTCCGTGCCAACCGCCCAACGCACCCGCTCGTCAGCATGCCCCAGAGTCGTCTGCGAATAGTGCGCCCAGCCAACCTCCGCTCGCGGCACCACTGCCAACGCCCCCCACCGCACCGGCCAAAACACCCCGTGATCACTCAACGCCCGAAATGCCTCATTCTCCTCCATAAGCGAACCACCCTCCGCCCGCTGCTCCAAATATGCTAATGCTGTCCGTCCCTCATAAAACAGAGGCCCATCCCACAACCGTTGCCGATACCCATCCCAAGCAACCTCCAACCGATCCGTATTCCCATAAAAATCATTCAACCGCTGACTCGCATACAGCTCCAACGCACCCTGCTCACCCGCCACTACCAACGAACTCCGCGTCTCCGGCTGGGCCATCCGCCGAAACTCATCTCGAAAAAACTCCTCCACCACATACCGATCACTCAACACCGACCACGACGACATCACATACGAACGATCCGAAAACCGCTCATCCCCCTGCAACCGTACTCGAAAACGACTCGCATCAATCTCACTCCGCTCCTCCGGTTCATCATATCGCTCATATCGATTTTCATCCTGAAGATAGAATCCATCCAGCTCCCATACCGAATCATCCCGTCGCCACGCCAACGACTGTTCCAAGCCCACTCCCCGCTTACTATACAAATGCAACCGCGAACGACCTCGCAACATCTCCCCCTCATAGCCCCCCAAACCCAACTTCAAAAATGCACCCACCGAACCCCGATAACCCGCCTCAATCCCCAATCCTGATTGCGACAAATCACCCTTCAACACCGGCAGATACAACACCGGCACACCACCCACCCGCACCCGAACATGCCGCGCCGTAAACCGCCGCTGATCATCCATCTCCGCCACCGGAGCATACAGCGAATAGTGCGGACGCTCCAATCGACACGTCGTCATCTCAGCTCCCTGCAGCACAAACGAATTCTCCCCCAGTCGCTCAACATGCTCAGCCACCACCAGTGCTTCCTCATACTCCATCCGCACCGGCCCAAACGATCCCACCTCTGTCTGATAATTATACCGCAAACGATCCCCCGACCAAATCAATCCCTTACGCTCAAAAAAAACATCCCCCTCCAGCCACAAATCCCCCCGCTCCGGATCTGCTGTCATCCGCTCCGCCCGAATCGACGCCTGATCAAACCGACCCGTCACCCCTCCACTTGCCAGCAGCAATCCATTTGTATAATCCAGACGCCCCGCATCCAGCTCATACGGCGACTCAACCGCCACCGCCACCAACGGCAACAGCATCAGCCAAACCACCCAGCTTGCCCACCTCAACCTCACTCTGTTGGCTCCTCCGTACGCAGCACAATCCCCTTTGCTATCAGCCGCTCAATCTGCTCCTCAGCCCTCGACACCACCTGACTTTTCGGATAGAGCTCCAACACCGACATATAGGTCCGCAGCGCCGCCACCTCATTCCGTGCCACTCGTTCATAAAAGCGTCCCTGCTCGAACAACTCATCCGCCTGAAACTCATATAACTCATTCCGCAACAGAATAATCTCCCCCCGGTTCTCCGACTCGGGAAAACGTGACAAATAGACCGTTGTCGCCGTTAAAATCCGCTCCAGAATCTCCGGACTCGATGGAAACTTTTCTCGCAACGAACGCAAGCACGCAATCCTACCCAACGCCGCATCCTCTGCCAACGCATGCTCCGGATAGCGCAACATCAACTCCGCATACGCCACAATTGCCTCCTCAAACGCATCCGAGTCCTGATTACATCGACCCACCATCATAAGCGCCTCCGGCGCACCCTCCCACTGAGGCCCATTCAAGATTACCGCCTCAAACAGCGGGATAGCCATCTCCGGCGTCCGATACCCACCGAACAAAAACGGTAGTCGTTTCGCCTCCATCACCTCCTGCGCCGCCCGGTACTGCCCCGCCAGCACCGCATCATAATCCATCAACCGGTTAGCATAATTATCCACTGCAAACTGGTAAATGGTAAACGCCGAACGCCACTCCTTCCGCTCCATAAGTGCCTCCGCATGCGCCACTACCGCTTCCGGTGCTTCTACACTATTCGGCCAACGCAAATAGAGCGCCCGCAACAGTTTACCCGCCGAACGCCAATTCTTCTTCGCCAGTTTCTCCTGCGCCCGCACCCACTGCTCCGCCGAAGAGTCCTCCATACCCGAAAACAGCGAGCCAAATCCACTCTCACCCTCCTCCGCATCCACATAATTCGACGCCTCGCCAAACAACCCCGCCTGCGCCGGCAAAACACCCAAAATAAAACCCAATCCCATCATCAAAAATAAACGCATCACTACTTCCTAATAACTTTTAGCAAAAACCACACGACCCACACTCGCCGCACCACACTTAATACACGCCCCCGGCCCGCTCGCCGTCCGATCAAACGGAATACACCGAATCGTTACTGCCAACTCATCGCTTATCGCATCCTCACACCCCGCGCCATCGCACCAGTGACTCCAAACAAAACCACCCTGTACATGCGGTTCCTCCTCCCGCACATCGGTAAAGAACGCCCGAAACTCATCCAACGCATCAATCTCCCGCGAATGCGCCTCCCGAAAATCCCGCGCACGCGCCAACAACCCCGCCTGCATCGCCTCCAGACGCTCCCTCATCCCCCCCACAAAATCTGCCCGACTCACCGTTGCCTTCTCCCCCGTATCCCGCCGCGCCATAAACACCGTCTGCTCCGCCAATTCACGCCCCCCAATCTCCGCCCGAATCGGAATGCCCTTCTTCACCCAGCTCCACCCCTTCTCACCCGGCTTAATATCCCGATCATCCACCACCACCTCAACCGAACGCTCAAAAACGTTTTGTTCCCGCAGTTCCACCGCAATCTCATTCGCATATGCCAAAATAGCATCGCGATCCGCCTCATCCCGCACAATCGGTAGCAACACCACATGCTGCGGTGCCAACCGAGGCGGCATCACCATCCCATCATCATCCGCATGCGTCATAATCATCCCCCCGATCAACCGCGTAGAAACCCCCCACGACGTCGTCCACGCATACTCATTACGCCCCTCCCGACTCTGATACTGAATCTCCGAAGCCCGCGCAAAATTCTGCCCCAGAAAATGACTCGTTCCTGCCTGCAACGCCTTACCATCCTGCATCATCGCCTCAATACACAACGTACTCACCGCCCCCGGAAACCGCTCCCCCTCCGTCTTCTCACCCACCAGCACCGGCATCGCCATAAACTCCTCCGCAAACGTCTCATACACATCCAGCATCTTCCGCGTCTCCTCCAACGCCTCCGCCTCCGTCTCATGCACCGTATGCCCCTCCTGCCACAAAAACTCTGCCGTCCGCAAAAACAACCGCGTCCGCATCTCCCACCGCACCACGTTCGCCCACTGATTAATCAAAATCGGTAGATCCCGATAACTCTGCACCCACTTCGCATACGTCGCCCCGATAATCGTCTCCGAC
>CAXGYR010000031.1:0-16533 GCA_964014015.1 uncultured Kiritimatiellaceae bacterium | reverse complement strand
GCGGTCAGCTTAGCTTGCTCGGTCCAGCTGGTGCCACTTCGGGTAAAGACATAGGTCGATCCTTCGAAGTTGTCCCCGCTAGCCCCCACGGCTATCGTATCCCCATCCACCGAGACCGATTCACCAAAACGGTCATCCGGGCTGGGATCCGAGGCGGTCAGCTTAGCTTGCTCGGTCCAGCTGGTGCCACTTCGGGTAAAGACATAGGCCGATCCGGAATCGTTACCGTCCCCGCTAGCCCCCACGACTATCGTATCTCCATCCACCGAGACCGAGTAGCCAAACCGGTCATACGCGGCACCATCCGAAGCGGTCAGCTTAGCTTGCTCGGTCCAGCCGGTGCCACTTCGGGTAAAGACATAGGCCGATCCTACGGGAAAGAAGCCCTCCACTTTACTCCCCACGACGAGCGTATCCCCATCCAACGAGACCGAGTAGCCAAACCGGTCCTCTGCGGCACCATCCGAGGCGGTCAGCGTGCTCGCGGCCAAACCGATCATTTGATCATACAGCGCCGTGACCCACGGGCTGGGATAATAATTTGCATCCCCCAGCGCACGCGCCTGCAAGGCAAATGCCGGATAGTTGGTGGTCCACGAAACCGTGCTACTACCCGTTAGCGTGGCATTGCTCACGACTTGAAACTCATAAGCACCTGTACTGGCTTTGCCACTAACCAGATCCAGCGCATTAGTCGATCCGGCATCAGTGTACGTAAAACCATCCAAAGAAATCGACTGCTGCATCTTGGCAGTCGCCATGGCAACCGGTGTGCCACCAACAATAAACTGACCATCCTTAAACTCCAGCAGAATGGATTCGCCAGTAGAAGGATCCGTCAGCCAGAAGCAGGGCGTGTTGGTGATACAGTTTCCACCCACATTCAAATCGCCGGCCATTGGCACTGAACCATCGGCGAGGAAATCGCCACTGCCCGCGTTATCAATCGCAGTTGAAAGCGTATTGGAGACGCTCGCCAACTCTGCATCGGTGGCGAAGGATGTACCCAGATCAACACTATTACCATCCGCAATCTCTAGCGTTGTATCAATTAGGTTTAATGTCTGGTCATCGGTATCAGGAATCGTTGTGTCTACCGCTACGCCGTTGACGTAGAGAATACCGTTGGTAGTCGTGACGCTGTCGGTTCCCACTCCGTCGCCATCCAAGATATTAATGACTGAGTTGGTCACGCCGCCCTGCATAATGGTGGTTTCGAGCATCATGACGCTGGAGACCAGCGAGTTGGAGACGCTCGCCAACTCTGTATCGGTGGCGAAGGATGTACCCAGATCAACACTACCACCACGCTGCAGTTCAAGGGTGGTGTCCGTCAACATCAACTGCTGTTGGTCGGTATCGACCACAGAGCCGAGCGTGGTGCCCCCCACCGAAAGCACCCCATTGGAGACCGTGATTGGCACTGCGTTGGACGTGGCAGGGTCTACCATGTAGAGTCCCATTTGGTTGAACCCGACAACCGTATTGCCGTTCTCGTCGACCACTTCCATCGACTGCCCAACAAAGGGGATTAGGTCGCGGTAGTCCGTAATCACGTCCTCATTAACGTAATGACCCGCCAACTGCCCTACCGAAACAGCTCTTCCTGCGACAGGTGCATTCGTGAAACTAAATGGCCAACTACTCGGGGTTAAATTTCCCAAATTAACTATAGCACCATTATTCATGTTTATCTGAGTGGCAGATAAATTTTGCGCTTGTGCATTCGGCACGACCATTACGGTCAGCAGTGCCAGTGCGGCGAAATAAACTTTAATCTGTTGTATTACATTCATCTTATACTACTATTTTATCTCTATTCTTAAAGGGATGCGGTTTGGTTTTCGGCTTCGATTCGTTGGCGCATACGGCGGTTCACGAGCATATAAGCACTGCCGATCAGCATGAAGGAGGCGACGGCCGGCTCTGGAATTTGATCGACCCGCAACACGGCGCTGTTGCCGCTGGGATTGTCTTTTGAATCGGCAGAAAAAAATGGTATATCGAAAAAGTCTTGTGCATCGGTAGTTAGCACAATGCCGCCAATGGTTCCCTCGGCGTAGGCTTTGAGCGCGTCGGTAATATCGATGGAGACCCAGCCGCTATCGGTATCTGAAAAGTTATAGGAACCATAATTGCCACTGAGGGCGGTATCGATGTCGCCACCAGCTCCATCCCAGCCGGTAGTGCCGTCTTTGGTGTTCCAGGTGGCAGTGGCTTCGTTCCAGTCGGAGGCACCGGCGCTGAGACCGCTAACGGTCAGCGTGCCACTACCAACACCACCATTCTGAAACATGAAGAGATTGGCACTGTTGATGTTGTTGCCGTCGTTGCCGATCTTGCGCCCCTGCTCGCCACTGAACAAGTCGTCGAACGAGAGTACCATGTTATCAGGTCCAATGGAGAAAGTGTCTATGCCTCCTACCTGAACATCATGACCCCCGCCCCACGCAACGGTAGGAGATCGGAAGGTCAGTGTAGCATCTCTGAGGGTGTAGGATTGGGTGAATTCGCCGGTTTGTCCGGCATTACCGGTACCGGAGGTGTAAATTACAATATCAGCGGAAACAACAAAAGGGGTGATTCCGAAAAGGGCTAGAAGAACGATCCTCCAACAGGTTCTTACAATGTACATATGGCTACCTCGTCGTTAACTTTGTTAACCACGTCAGCCGCATCTGAGGAATAAGAAATCACTATTTTAATAAAGAGTAAAGTTTTTTATATATTTTTTTACACCTAAAAATAGTGGTCGTATATGAACTTCTGATAAAGATTATGGGCGCAAAAAAAGCGCTCCAACAAGAAGCGCTTTGGGGGTCATCCAACTGTAATAAATTGGATTAGATTTTGCCGACGAGATCGAGACCGGGTGTCAGTGTGTCGGCACCGGGTGACCAGTTGGCGGGGCAGACTTGATCGCCGTGCTCGCGCACGAAGCAGGCGGCTTCGAGCTTACGGAGGGCTTCGGCGGCACTGCGGCCGATACCGAGGTCGTGTACTTCCGCTGTTTTCAGCACGCCGTCAGGATCGATGATGAACGTTCCGCGCAGGGCGACGCCTTCGCCGTCGATATAAACATTGAAGAGTTTGCTGACTTCGCCCGTGGGGTCGGCACCCATGGGATAAGCGACGTTACCGATGGCTTCGGAGTGATCGTGCCAAGCTTTATGCACAAACGGTGTGTCGGTGCTAACGCTGATGATCTCGGCGCCGAGTGCTTGGAACTTGTCATAGATTTTCGCCGCGTCTTCCAACTCGGTCGGGCAGACAAAGGTGAAGTCGGCGGGATAGAAGAGAACCACGACCCATTTGCCTTTATAATCGGAAAGTTTGATGTCGATGATCTCGTCGTTGTGGTAGGCCGACATTGAAAAGTCGGGCACTGCTTGTCCAATAGTTACCATTTTTGATCTCCTATTTAGCTGATTTGGTAAAACGTACATTTGTACTCGACTTTCATCGCTTGTAAACCGGAAATACTTTCAGAAAAAAGCGCAGCCGTACGTGCAGGGTATTTTTCAATCTTGCCATGGATTATGAATCGCGATGCCTAGTCCGTCTAATCAGACTATCTAACTACCCGTTGATTAAGTGATAGCTCAGTTTACGACTGTACTCATTACCTTACCGCTGCTGGCAGCTAGGACAGAGGGTGGTGCCGCGTTGGGCGACGACGATTTTGATGAGGGGCGTGCCGCAGCGTTCGCAAGGAAGCCCGCGGCGACCGTAGGCTTTCACGCGCTTGCGGTGACTGCCGGATTCGCCGTTCATGTCGCGGTAGTTGGTCTGCCCTTTGCCGAGGGAGGTGCCGCGATTCTGAACACCGATACGGAGGACGTGGCGAATGGCGCGGTAGAGGGCTTTGCGCTCGTCGGGTGTGAGGGAGCTGGAGCAGCGCTGGGGATGAATCGAGGTGGCCCAGAGGGCTTCGTCGGCATAGATGTTACCGATACCGGCAATGAGCGCTTGATCGAGCAGCAGCGGCTTGATGGCACGCTTACGGTGGGTGAGCAGCTGTTCGAGATAGGCGCCGGTAAAGTGTTTGGAGAGCGCATCGGGCCCAAGCTGCCCAAGAATTTCTTGCGGGTCGTCGACGAGTTTCCAGCGTCCAAATTTGCGGGTGTCGCGAAAGTAGAGTTTCATGCCACCGGAGAGGAGGACTTCGGCGCGGTCGAATTTACTACGACGCATGGAGAAGCTACCGGCCATGCGGAGGTGTACCATCCAGTGCTGCCCAGAACTGAGCTCGATCTGAATCCACTTTCCGGTTCGGCTGACGGTGTTGATCTTGGTACCGCAGAGGGCGCGGGTGAAGGCGGTGGGTGTGAGGGGTTCAACCATGCGGGGCCAGTCGATGCGAACGGCTAAAATCTCGCGCCCTTCGACGCCGCGCTCGCGGAGCTGGCGGGCGATGGTTTCGACTTCGGGTAGTTCAGGCATTGTTTTCTCGAAAGGGGTTGATGATCTCGAGGGCGGGAAAGGCTGCCTGCACAGCGGCACGGTCGGGCTCGAGAAAGAGTAGTTTGACGTTGGGACCGGCGTCGATGGTGAGGTAAAGCGGTAGCCCTTCGGCGCGGAGCTGCTGGACGAGGGTGATCTGGGCGCGGGTTTCGGGTAAAAAATAGTCGAGGGGGGGATCGGCGGCGCGCATGGTGGCGTGCATTTCGAGGGCGTTAGCTTCGGCGGTCTGCCCGAGGGTCTGGAAGTCGCGGGCGGTGATGGCGGCTTGTAGGGTCTCGAGATCGAGGGCGGCGCGCTCGGGCCAAGCGGCATAGCGCGGGGAGGTCTCGACGGTGCGTTGCATACCGGAACGGGAGTCAACGGGCTTCTGCGCTTCGGTGAGCGTGAGAATCCCAATTCGAAACTCGGGCCAGCGAGTGGGCAGTGCTTCGGCGAAGGAGTCGGAGCCGTCGTTCCGCTCGCCGCGGTGCCAGATGGCAAAGCCGTTAAAAAGAGAGCGGGCGGCGCTACCGCTGCCGAGCCGGGCGAGCATGGAAAGCAGTTGGCGGGGCAGATCCCAGCCGCCAAGATCGTTGAGGGCGAGGACGAGGGCGGCATACCCGGAGGCGCTGGAGGCGAGCCCGGCGGCGGTGGGTATATTGTTTTCGGTCTTTACTTCGAATCCGGGGGCGCGACAGGCGGCGCGGAAGAGATCGAGAAATGCGCTGAGGCGTTGGGCGAATAGGGTGTCGGGGGCAACGAGGGTGCCGTTGAGATAGATGGTGTCGCGGGCAACGCGGCGTAGTTGCGTGCGGGTGCCCTTCTCGCCGAGCGAAATGGAGAGGCTGCCGTTGAGCGGTAGATTAAGGGTTTGGTCACGTTTACCCCAGTATTTGCAGAGCGCAATGTTACTGGGGGCTTCTCCTCGCCCGACCTCGTAGGCACCGTGCGAGGCGGTGCTTAACATTTTTTTTACAAATTGATGTTGTATATCTGACACACTTTACCTCAACTGGATCATCACAATTATGTACGCTGACAAATGAAAAAAAGCAACGGAACACTCATCGCCCTTATTCTTATCGCGATTCATGCGTTACTTTTTTTTGTGCTAATCGGGAAATCGGGAGAGCAGACCATGGAGCCATCCGAACCGCAACCTAGCCAGCCGGAATCGGTTGCTGAAACCGCCGCCGTTCCTGAACAAATCACACCGACTGCCCCCGCCGCTGCCCTGCCCGATAGAGTGTCCGATATCTATACCCCTGCTTCCGAGACGGGTCGGCTACGGAATGATTTGCCGGATCGTCGTACAACGCGTAACTACCCATCTCTCAAAGGCGACCCCTATCAGGGAGCGATTGTTATCGATGCACGGTCGGGCAAAATCCTTGTTGAAGATCGCTCCACTACGCATTGCTATCCGGCAAGCGTGACGAAGCTAATGACGCTGCTGCTAACACTCGAGGCGATTGATCGGGGAGAGACGGCCTTACAGGAGCGCGTGCGGATTACAGAAGAAGCCGCAGGCATCGGCGGCTCGCAGTTGTGGCTGGATACGCGCGAAACCGATTTGACGGTAGAGGATTTGCTATATGGAATTATGGTGCATTCGGCAAACGATGCAGCACGGGCGTTGGGCATTCATGTGGCGGGAAGCCGCGAGGCTTTCGTAGAGCGGATGAATCGCCGTGCGCGTGAGCTGGGCATGAACGCGACTCGCTATGTGAGCGATCACGGACTACCGCCGTCGGATAAGAGCCAGCCGGACATCAGTACGCCGTATGATATTGCTCTGCTCTCGCTGGCGTGTCTGCGTCATCCCAAAACCCTCACTTTTTCGGGCACCGAACTGCTCTACATTCGTGATGGCAAAACGATGCTTGCCACTCGCAATGCGCTGGCCAAGCGGGTGGATGGCTATGCGGGCTGCGACGGACTCAAAACGGGTTATCATCAGCGCGGGGGTTGGTCGCTGGCAGCGACGGCGGAGCGGAACGGGCGGCGGATTATCTCGGTTGTGCTCGGCTCACCGGACAAACCGACCCGCAATACCATCTCGCGTCAACTACTCGATCGCGGGTTTCAAGCGCTTGAGACAAACCGCTGAGCTTGACCTCGCGCGTAGATCAGCGTAGGTTTCTGCGCTTTTCGCCCGAACAGGGTGTGCTGGAGGATATTGTAATGAAAGTAACGATTAAAAAAGCGGGTGCCTGCCGTAAAACAGTGGCGATTGAAGTGCCGGCGGATGTGATGGAACAAGAGCGCAAAGAGACGGTAAACGTCTATGCAAAACATGCGCGAATTCCTGGCTTCCGAAAAGGGAAAGCACCGACCGATGTGGTGGCGGGTAAATATGCCAAAGAGATCGATCAGGATTTAAAAGAGCGGGTGCTTCCGAAGTTTTACCAAGAAGCGGTGGCGCAGGAGTCGATCAACGTTGTGAATGTGATTGATGCGTCGGAAGTCGAACTCGCGCAGGGAGCGCCGGCTAGTTTTACGGTGACGGTGGATGTGGTGCCGGAATTTAAACTGCCGAAGTATGAACAGATTCCGGTGAAAGTTGAGCAGCAGGATGTGACGGATGAACAGGTACAGGAGCAGATCGACCAACTACTGAACCAGCAGGCTACCTATGATGACGTGGAAGATAAGATAATCGAAGCGGGAGACATGGGGCAACTTTCGTATGAAGCAACGACCGAAGAGGGTACGCTGCTCAAAGATGCGATTCCTGAAGCCAAAGGCATCGGTTCCGGTGAGGGCTACTGGGTATCTGCCGATGAGCATGCCTTCATCCCGGGTATGGGCGAAGCGCTGATCGGCTTAAAACAGGGCGATACCAAAGAGGTTGAAATTGAGTTTCCCGACTCCTTTATGGTGAAAGAGCTGGCGGGTGTGAAAGCGCGCTATCAGGTCGAAGTAACGGGTGTACGGGTGAAAAAACCGGCCGAGCTTAACGAGGAATTTTTTGAACGCCTTCAGATTGAGTCAGAGGAAAAACTGCGCGAGCTGTTCCGCGATCAGCTTGAACAACAGGCAGAAAACGCCTCGCTGCAAGCCACCCACGAGCAGATCATCAAATTCTTGATCAAAAAGACCAAACTGGATGTGCCCGAGAGTGCTGTGCAGCAGCAGACGCGCGACGTGATGTATGATCTGGCACGGCAACGTATGATGCAGGGTGCTTCACAAGAGCAGATCGGCGAACAGCAGGAAGAGTTGTTTAAAGAAGCACAGGAACGGGCACTCGAAAACGTAAAATTACGTTATATCGGACTAGCGATCGCGGACGAACAGCAGTTGGAAGCCAGCGAGTTGGAAGTCGACGAGGAGATTGCACGTATCGCCATTCAGCAACGTAAAGATGCGGCGGAGCTACGAAAAGAGATGATCGAAAATCATACACTCCATGCAGTTTCGGAACAACTTCGCTTTAACAAAGCGCTAGATTACATGGTGGAAAAAGCGAAGTTAAAATAAATAACTAATAGATTAATCTCTTACTATTAGACTTGATTATACCGCAAAGCAGCTTTAGTTCTTTTAACAATAAAAGTGAGGAAAAAATGGAACAAGAAACAGCCAACATGTTGATTCCCATGGTCATTGAACAGACCGGGCGCGGCGAGCGCTCCTATGATATTTATTCCCGCCTGCTTAAAGAGCGGATTATTTTTCTCGGCACCGGTATTGACGACAACGTCGCCAACCTGATTGTTGCGCAGTTACTCTTTCTGCAGAGCGAAGATCCCGAAAAGGACATCAGTCTCTACATTAACTCTCCGGGTGGCGTGGTGACCGCCGGCTTGGCGATCTACGACACTATGCAATTTCTCAGTTGCGACATCACAACCTATTGTGTGGGTCAAGCGGCCAGCATGGGTGCTGTATTGCTGGCAGCCGGCTCACCCGGTAAACGCTATGCGCTACCCAATGCCCGCATCATGATTCACCAACCGCTCGGCGGCGCGCAGGGGCAAGCTACCGACATCCAGATTCAAGCCGAGGAGATTCTCCGTATTAAACAGATTCTCAACGGCATTCTTGCCTCCCACTCGCAGCGGAAGATTGAAGATCTCGAACGGGATACCGATCGCGACAACTTCATGTCCGCTGAACAGGCAGCCAGCTACGGACTGATCGACAAGGTAGTCACCAAAGTCAAATAAGGTTCCTTATGGTAAAACAATCCAACCAGGCAAGTTGCTCGTTCTGCGGAAAGGGAGAAGGCGAAGTCATGCGCCTAATCGCCGGACCGGGCGTATTCATATGTAATGAATGCGTGGAACTCTGCACTACCCTGTTGGGTATCAAAGAGGAACATACGGCGCTACAGACGCACTCCGTCGAAGAGGTCGGTCTACTCGCTCCCCATGAAATCAAAGCCCTACTCGATCAGCACGTGATTGGTCAGGAACAAGCCAAGCGCGTGCTAGCAGTGGCGGTTCATAATCACTACAAGCGACTGCACGCCAAGCAGGAGGATGAAGGCGTTGAAATCGATAAGAGTAACGTGCTGTTAATTGGACCTACCGGAAGCGGTAAAACCTTGCTCGCCAAAACGTTAGCCCGAATTCTCAATGTTCCGTACGCGATTACGGATGCCACGACCGTCACCGAAGCTGGCTATGTCGGTGAAGATGTGGAGAACATCTTACTCCAACTGATGCAGGCCGCTGACTTTGATATGGATCGCGCACAGCGCGGCATTATCTATATTGATGAAATTGACAAAATCGGGCGCCGTACCGAAAACGCTTCCTTAACCAGAGATGTATCTGGTGAAGGGGTTCAGCAGGCATTGCTTAAAATGATTGAAGGCACCGTGGCCCGCGTACCCCCCAAAGGCGGCCGCAAACATCCCCAACAAGAGTATCTGGAAATCGACACCTCCAACATTCTCTTCATCTGTGGCGGCGCTTTTGTCGGCATCGAAGACATTATCCGCAAACGCATGGACCGTAAAACCATCGGCTTCATGCAGCGCGACCATGCCGCCTCTGCAGCCACCGAGCAACTGGATGCAAATGCAGAACCTGAAGACCTTCTTCGCTTTGGTCTTATTCCAGAGTTTATCGGACGTCTGCCGGTTCTAACCATGCTCACCGAGCTCAACGAAGAAGAGCTGATGCATATTCTAACCGAACCCAAAAACGCCATCATTCGGCAATATGAAAAATTGCTTGCGATGGATGACGTTGAATTAACGTTCGATGCCGATGCCTTGCGAGCGCTAGCACAGCAGGCTATCAAACGTAACACGGGTGCACGCGGTTTACGCGCGATTCTCGAACAGCTTATGCTCGATGTGATGTATGAAGTGCCCCGCAAGCCAAACATAAAATCATGTCGCATTACGGCCGCGATGGTCGAAGCGGGATCCGTTGATCTCCCCGATAACAGCTCAGAAAACGAATTGGGATCAGCCAAGCAACAACGCTCCGCATAAGAGATCCGATCGACTTATTGAATAATTACAAACGTCGGCAATCCCTGCACCCCATACTGCTCCATCACGTGTTTTGTATCAGAATCGGTCGGATCTTCCGCTACATACTTAATGAACCGATACGGTGCTAACCGCCGCTGCACTTCGGGATCTGAAAATGTACGCGTATCCATCGCTTTACAGTTCTTGCACCAACTAGCCCAGAAATCGAGAAAGACCGATTGACCGGACGCCCGCGCCTGAGCTAGTGCCTCCTCCAGTCCTTCGTTCGTTGCACCGTCAATCGTGAGGTAATCCATCGAGGCCGCCTTGTCGGCAACAGGCGCCGGCGCAAATCCCTTATAGCTGAGTGATCCATAATAGAATGCAAATCCCAAAATCATTATCCCGAAAAACAGTTTCACCCCTTCCATCCAGCGACCCGGCTTCGGCAGAAAAGAGAGTCCTGCACCTGCAAATGGCCACGGCAACGCCATTCCCAATCCCAGCAGAAATGGCAACGCTAGACCCGCGACTGGCTGCGTGGCATATACATTGGTTGCCAACAACAGTACCGCAATCACCACCGGCGCCACACAGGCGCCTGCCAACAGTGCCGCCACCGCTCCCATACTCAATGCCACCCCGAAACTGCCCCGCTTCTCAACGCCGCCGCCTTTTTGCAGCGATGAAAAATCAATCGTAAATACCCCGAACATCGCGAGCGCCAGAACCACAAAAATAAGGGCTATGGCCGCATTAAACCATGGGTTCGACTGAAGGGTTCCAAACTGAGAGCCCGTGAGCACCACGGCAACACCCAACAATCCATACACTAGCGCAATCCCCACGCCATAGGTCGCGCCCAACGCAAAACCACGTCCCTTCGAGCCGGCTTGTGCACCCGCACCAATAATTGCCAAATTGATCGGAATCATCGGCAAAATGCAGGGCGTCAAATTTAACGCCAGTCCCCCCACCAAAATAAACAGCACCGCAAGTAATAACCCCGACTCACTAACAAAACGAACCGGATCATCCACAAACCTTGCAAAGGCTCCTCGCGCCTCCGTTTCTCCTCCTTCGGCCTCATCTAAAAACCGTAAAAAATCTGCCTTATTCAAGAACCCGACTGCCTTACTCTGCACAATCGCCGTTTGCGAGTTTACCGCAGCCATATTCGATCGCATTTCACTGCCCACAACACCAACCTGCTTCGTCTGAGGAATAAAACAGACCGAATCGTTGCAGCCCCAGTAGGAAAGCGTCAGCAGTTCATCTGCCGGTACGCCCTCAAAAAGCATCTGGAATGACGCTGCAAAGACTTCTTTCGGCTTGCCGCTATTCGGATCGATTATCTCATCCTTCGGCGGTTCATTTTTTGCCGCATATTCATTGCCTGCCGCATCGCTCAAGGTGAAAGCATCCGCATAAAGATAGTGCGCCTCCGGCACCGTTACCGCCACTTCCACGCGCTCCCCGCTCCGGGTTATATCCACTTCGAACGGATCGCCGAACTGACCCCAACTACTGAAAATACACCCGATAAAAAGTAAGACGTTGACCCATATTTTCATATATACTCCTTACCACACACAACCTTTAGACTGTTTAGCTAATTAGAATTTTTTTAAAAGCATAATGAATCAGGAATCTAAAACCGAACAGATCGCTCGTCGTATTTGCTATGCCCTGCAAGACGCCGGACACGAAACGTATTGGGCGGGCGGATGCGTCCGAGATTGCCAGCTTGGCATTCCTCCCAAAGATTACGATATCGCCACCGCCGCCACTCCCGATCAAGTCGAAGCCTTATTCCCCAAAACCATCGCCATCGGAAAAGCCTTCGGTGTCATCGCCGTAATCGAAGAAGGTATCCAAACTGAAGTCACTACCTTCCGCGCTGAAGCTACCTACAGCGATGGCCGCCACCCCGACGCCATCACCTTCTGCGCTGCCGAAGAAGACGCCCGCCGTCGAGATTTCACCATTAACGCCCTATTCTACAATCCACGCACCGAACAACTAATCGACCATGTCGACGGACTCGCTGATCTGCAAAAAAAAATCATCCGTGCCGTCGGAGATCCCACCGAGCGTTTTCAGGAAGACCGTCTACGGATGCTTCGTGCTATTCGGTTTTCCCACACCCTACAGTTTGCACTCGATCCGCCCACCTATCGAGCTATCAAAACGGAAGCCACCCATATAACCGTCGTCAGCACCGAACGCATACAAGATGAATTAAGCCGAATACTTACAGAAAGCCAGCAACCCGGTGATGCACTTACAACCCTAAACACCTCCGGACTTCTCGAATTCATACTCCCCGAAGCCGTAGAACTCATCGGCGTGGAACAACCACCCGACTACCACCCCGAGGGTGATGTCTTCACCCACACCGTCAACATGCTCAACCTAACCCCTACAAGCCCCACCACTGAGGCCTTCACCCCCCGCGAACTCGCCTACACCGTCCTCCTTCACGATATTGCCAAACCCGATACCTTTGCTTGGCATCCCGATCCGAAAAATGGCGGAACACGTATCCGCTTCCTCGGACACGAAAAAGCCGGCGCCACAAAAGCCGATGCCATACTCCAACGACTCAAATTGCCCACCCGCGAACGCCAACGCATCGTGTCCGTAATCGCCGACCATATGCGTCCTTTCCAAGCTCCTCAAATGCGCAAAGCCACACTCCGGCGCATAATCGGAAGCCCCACCTTTGAACTGCTGCTCGAACTACATCGACTTGACGGACTCGGCAGCCGAGGTCTTCTCCCTTCCTACACCTTTCTACAGCAGACGCAGCTCAGCTATGCCCATGAACCCGCTCTTCCCCAACGCTGGGTCACCGGCAGCTGCCTACGTGAACTGGATATTCCCGCCGGTCCTAATCTCGGAAAACTACTCGAAGAGGCTTACGATATACAACTAAATGAACAGGTTGCCACTCGGCAAGAGCTCATCGAGTGGGTTAAGAACCGTGCTAAAAAAATTTCCTAAAACGCGCCGAAAAGCACACTACCAAAAGACCGCAGCGGCGATGTTTCTCGTAGATCATCCATCGTAGCCCGCGCTTCTTCCACCAACTCAGCACCTTCATCGTAGAGCTGCGGATCGTTGATCAGCTTACCCAACGTCCCGTTGGTACTGTTCAACTGTCCCATGATCATACCCAACTGCGCCACCGTAAACTCCAGCTGTTCAATGGCAGTGGTCTCCTCCGTCATCAACTGCCCGATTACGCCTTCACCCCCTTCAACGCGCTCAACCAGCCCATTCAACCGACGCATCAATGCAGTTGTCTCGTTATACAGATCCGGCTCACGCATGAACCGCGCAAAGCTGCCATCCTGTGCCTCCACCTGCTTCATAAAACCCAGTAAGCCTGTGTTCAATTCCAGCAGCTGATTATACAGCGTCTCATCCGTCATCAATTTACCCAGCGTTCCTTCGCCACTGCCAAACGTAACCATGATCTGCTGCAAACTGGATACCGCCACGTTGAGATTTTCCATCACATCTACCGGATGTTCTCCTCGGAGGAACACGCCTGCTCCCAGCGGCTTTCCCGAAGGATCTCCCAGATAGAGCTCTAAAAACTTCCCGCCAAGCATCGAGGCACTCATCACTTCTATACGATAGTTTTCCCGAAATGTAACCGGTTGGTCCAGTTCCAGTACAACTCGCACTTCCTGCGGTAGTAGCTCCGTCGCCTTCACATAGCCAATCTGTTTGCCCCGCAAATAGACTCCTTCACCTTCCTGAAGGCCACCAATTTCCTCAAAGAAAACCTCAACCGAATAATGCTCCTTCAACAACGAATTGCCCCCCAGCACAATGGTGAAGACACCCAATGCCAACAGTGCTACGAATAAAAACAGCCCCACTAACACTTCCAAGTTTACTTCCCGTTTTCTGTTTTTCATCGATTCAACCTCCCATTCCTTCACCCGGCAATATGCTGCGCCTCAAGAAAATCACGTACCACTTTCACCTCAGACTTCACAAACGCCTCCGGTGCACAATACTCAACCACTCGACCCTCATGAAGCATCAAAATTCGCGACCCCACCGCCAGCGCACTAATTAAATCATGCGTCACCATCACACTCGTTGCTCCCTGTTCTCGGTTTGTTCGCAATATCAACTCATCAATCGAACGCGAGGTCACCGGATCCAGCCCCGACGTTGGCTCATCATACAACAGTATCTCCGGATTCATCACCATCGCCCGCGCCAGACCCGCCCGCTTCTGCATACCACCCGAAATCTCCGAAGGCAACCGCTCCGCTGCCTCTAGCAAGCCTACCCATGCCAGCCGCTCCTCCACCCGCTCCTGTATCTCCGCTTCCGACATCGACGTACGCTCACGCAATGGCAATGCAACATTATCAAACAGGTTCATCCACTGCAGCAACGCCGCCCCCTGAAACAACACCCCAAATCGCGATCGCAATTCCCGCATTTTATGCCGACTCAACTGCTCAACAGCTTCTCCATCCACCTCCACCGAACCGCTATCCGCCCCCTCCAGCCGCACCATATGCCGCAAGCAGACACTCTTACCCGCCCCCGAAAAACCGACGATCACAACCGTCTCGCCCCGCTCCACCGTAAAACTCACATCCCGCAGCACCACGTGCGAACCAAACCGCTTATTCACCTGATCAAACCGAATCATAAATAGAACAACCTCGTCACCATATAACCCAGTATCAAAATTAACAGAAAAGAGGTAACCACCGTACGCCGTGTCGCCAAGCCCACACCCACCGCACCCCCCCGCGCCGAAAAGCCCTGATGACACGCCACCGTTCCGATCACTAACCCAAATAGCCCAGCCTTAAACAGCCCCACATACAAATCCTTCACCTCCGCATACGCAATCGCATTATGATAATAGGCCAGCAGCTCTACATTCAACTGTGTGTAACCTACCAAGGCACCCCCCAGAATCGCCACAATATCGGTATACACCGTCAGCAACGGCATCATCACCACCAGCGCAACCAACCGCGGCATAACCAAAAACCGGTTTGCATTAATGCCCATTACCTCCAGCGCACTCACCTCCTCAGAAACCGTCATCGTTCCCACCTGCGCCGCCATCGAAGAGCCCACACTCGCCGCAATAATCAACCCCGCCATAAACGGGCCCATCTCACGGATCACCGAAACCGCCACCGCCGAACCAATAAATACTTGCTGCCCATACCGCATCAGCTCCAGCCCCGTTTGCAGCGCCAAAATCATCCCCGTAAAAAGGGCCACCACCGTGATCACCCCGATACTTTTGATCCCCACCAAATAAAGCTGCGTTATTGTATCCATCCGGTTCCGCTTGCTAAGCGCACAACGAAAATACCATATCGCCTCCAGCAGCATAAAAAACGCATGCCCGACGCGATAAAACTTCTGCAGCGTACCACTGCCCAGCCGCCTCACCGACTTCAGCGGAAAATGCAGATACGTTATCTTTAATTCTCCGATAGCGCACGCTCCTCTCCCGGCGACCAGAACAATAGTCTCCAACTTCTATTCATCCCCTCTCGTTTATAACCCAACACCCCATGAAGCAAGCTCCATTCCACCCCCGATGCATCCCGCTCCCACCAAAACAACCGCCAGCACGATGCCCAATTCCGCTCAATCACCTCCGCCCGCTCATACGGCCACAACGCCAACACCTCCAACCGATTGCCCTCTGACGACCGCTCACCCCGCGCCAACGGCCATAGCTTCCACTCCGAAATCTGCTCCTCACCGCTCCCTTCCCACTCCGTCCGCTCCCGATAAAAAGGCACGATTTGCCGACGCCGCCAACCCCGCTCCTCATCCCCCGCCATCTCCCATTTCACCACCGGCCAGAGCGCAAACCCACTACGATCCCCACCTATTTCCTTCCGACCATACACCGGCCAAAAATAACGCTTCTTCACCGCTCCATCCGCCCACTGAACAAACGGCCACGGCAGATACCGCGTCACCTGATCCTCCGTCCGCGAATACCGAAACAGCGGCGGCAACACCCAGCGCGACTGCAAATGTTGCGCATCAATCTCACCATAAAACGGAAACAGTACAAACCCCCTCCCCCCCCGCTCACTCAACGCCTGCACCGAACTATAAAACGGCCACATCACAAACCGATTCTCCTCGATACCCTCCTTCACCGAACGCCCATAAAACGGAAAAACCCGCACCCGCTCGATCTCCGGTCCCGACACCCGCTCATAAAACGGCCAGCAAATCGAACGACCCTTCAGCTCATTCACCTCCGTCGTCGCATACAACGGCCACAACGCAAACGACACCCGATCATACAACAAAAAATTCTCAATCGTACCCCCCACCGGAAACAACGCCCGATACGAACGCCCAGCCTCCGTCCGACCCGAAAACCAAAACGGCAACAACCACGACCGCTCCCACGCCCCCGCCGGATCCTCCCGCTCAAACCAAAACCACAACACCCGACTCGAAATCTCCTGCTCACCCGCCCGCTTCGAATAAAGCGGCCACAGCACATCCAACCGATCCACCTCCCCCCCGGTCACCTGCGAGTATAGCGGCGGCATACCCGACCGTGTCTCCAACGCCTCACCGCGCAACACCAACATGTCCAAGCAAACCGCGAGGACGTGGAACGG
>CAXGYR010000030.1:0-16581 GCA_964014015.1 uncultured Kiritimatiellaceae bacterium | reverse complement strand
CGGCCCCTCCGCCACCATCAAAAGCCACCACAACGTCGGCGGACTACCCGACGACTTACACTTTAAGCTCATCGAGCCCCTCCGCGAACTTTTCAAAGACGAAGTACGCCTTGTCGGCAGAGAACTCGGCCTACCCGATTATGTTGTCGACCGACAGCCTTTTCCCGGCCCCGGCCTCGCTGTACGTATCATCGGCGAGATTACCCCCGACCGGATCGAAACCCTCCAGCAAGCCGATCTTCGCGTTCGCGAAGAAATTCTTGCCATGGATAACCACCTCGACGTATGGCAATACTTCGCCGTGCTCCTGCCCATTCAATCCGTCGGCGTTATGGGTGACGACCGAACCTACGAAAACGTCATCGCCGTTCGCGCCGTCGAAAGCCGCGACGGAATGACCGCCGACTGGTTCAAACTTCCCTACGAAGTAATGGATCGCATATCCAACCGCATTATCAACGAAGTCAGAGGCGTCAACCGCGTCTGTTACGATATCAGTTCCAAACCACCGTCCACCATCGAATGGGAATAGAGGAGATAACATGCCGAAACGTGAGGATATAAACCATATTTTAATCATTGGCTCTGGCCCCATCGTCATTGGCCAAGCCTGCGAATTTGACTACTCTGGAACCCAAGCCTGCAAAGCCCTTCGCGAAGAAGGATACACCATCTCACTCATCAACAGTAATCCCGCCACCATCATGACCGACCCCGCCACCGCGGATCGCACCTACATTGAGCCCATCACTCCCGAAGCCGTTGAAAAAATCATCATCAAAGAGAAACCCGACGCCATTCTCCCAACCCTTGGTGGTCAAACCGCTCTAAACACCGCCATGAAGCTCGTCGACCTCGGCATCCTTGAAAAACACGGCGTTGAAATGATCGGCGCCAAATACGACGCCATTTTGCGTGGTGAAGAACGCGACCTTTTCAAAGTCGCCATGAAAGAAGCTGGCATCGAAACCCTCCGCAGCTACGAAGTGCACAACCTCGACGAAGCGCGAAACGTTGCCGAAGAGAAACTCGATTTTCCCATCATTGTTCGCCCCTCCTTCACCCTAGGCGGCACCGGCGGAGGGATCGCAGCCGACATGGACGAACTCATGCAGATCGCCGAAGGCGGTCTCAAAGCCAGTCTCACCACCGAAGTCCTCCTCGAAGAATCTGTCTTCGGCTGGAAAGAGTTCGAGATGGAAGTTATGCGCGATAAGAACGACAACGCCGTGATTATTTGCGCCATTGAAAACATGGACCCAATGGGCATTCACACCGGTGATAGCATTACCGTTGCTCCCGCCCAAACCCTCACCGATCGAGAATATCAAATTATGCGCGACGCCTCCTTAAAAGTCCTTCGCGTCATCGGTGTTGAAACCGGCGGTTCCAACGTCCAGTTCTGCATTCATCCCCAAACCGGACGCCTCGCCGTCATTGAAATGAATCCCCGTGTCTCGCGCTCCTCCGCCCTCGCTTCCAAAGCAACCGGCTTCCCAATTGCCAAACTCGCCGCCAAACTCGCCGCGGGTTATACCCTCGACGAGTTACCCAACGACATTACCCGCGAAACCCCCGCCTGCTTTGAACCCTCTATCGACTATGTCGTCACCAAACTTCCTCGCTTCACTTTCGAAAAATTCCCAGCTGCCGACAACCGCCTAGGAGTCAGCATGAAATCCGTCGGCGAAACGATGGCGATCGGGCGTACCTTCAAAGAATCACTACAGAAAGCATTTCGCTCACTCGAAATCGGCGTTGACGGGTTAGACCTAAAAGCCGAAGCCAAACTTGATCTGAGCCGTCTGGATGACTACCTCACCACCACCTGCACCGAGCGAACCATAGCTATCAAAGCCGCTCTAAAACGAGGCTACTCCATCGAAAAGGTTCATGAAATGACCTATCTCGACCCCTGGTTCATCGACCAGATTCTTCAAATTGTGGAGCTTGAAAAACAACTACAGGATGCTGACCAACTCGATAAAGACCTGTTGAAACGCGCTAAGCGCTATGGTTTTTCAGACGAACAGATTGGAGCGCTGCGCGGCGTGACGGGTCTCGAAATCCGCAGCCTGCGCAAATCTATGGACATTATCCCCGTCTATAGTTTAGTCGACACCTGCGCCGGTGAATTTGCTGCTTCTACGCCCTACTTCTACTCCTGCTATGCCGATCACAACGAAATCCGGCACACCGACAAAGAGAGCGTCATCGTTCTCGGTTCCGGCCCCAACCGCATCGGACAAGGCATCGAATTCGACTACTCCTGCGTTCACACCGTCAAAGCACTTCGAGAAATGGGCTACGAAGCCATCATGGTCAACTCCAACCCCGAAACCGTATCGACAGACTACGACACATCGGACAAACTCTACTTTGAACCGCTCACCTTTGAAGATGTAATGAACATCTACGAGCAAGAGAAGCCGATGGGTATGATTGTGCAGATGGGAGGACAAACCCCACTCAACCTCGCCGAAAAACTGATGGAAGCAGGCGTTCCTATTCTAGGAACCTCCCCAAAGAGCATTGCCGCTGCCGAAGATCGCGAACAGTTCCGGCTCCTACTGGATAATCTGCAACTCAAACAGCCTGAATCCGCCACCGCAACCACGCTTGATGAAGCCGACTCCATTGCCAAGAAAATCGGCTTTCCAGTAATGATTCGCCCCTCATTTGTTCTCGGTGGACGCGCTATGATGGTCGCCTACGAAGAGGAAGATCTCGAACCTTTTGTAAAAGCCGCCTTTGCCGCTAGTCCCGATCATCCCGTGCTGATTGACCGCTTTCTCGAACACGCCATCGAAATCGATGTTGATCTTGTGTGCGATGGAACCGATGTCTACATCGGTGGCGTAATGGAACACGTAGAAGAAGCCGGCATTCACTCCGGTGATAGCGCTTGCTCCATTCCACCCTATACGCTATCCGATGAAATGATCGCACGCGTGAAAGATGCCTGCAGAGCCATGGCGCTTGAATTGGGCGTTAAAGGGCTTATGAACGCTCAAATCGCGGTCAAAAACGACGACTTCTACATAATCGAAGTCAACCCCCGCGCTTCGCGAACTGTCCCCTATGTCTCTAAAGCAACCGGTGTACCCCTAGCAAAAATCGCAACCCAAATCGCCATGCACAAAACCATTGAAGAACTCGGCTGGAAAGATTTTGAACCCAAAATGAACTGGTATGCCGTAAAAGAAGCGGTCTTTCCTTTCAACCGCTTTGCCGGTGTCGACCCCATCCTCGGCCCAGAAATGAAATCCACTGGAGAGGTAATGGGCATCGACAAAAGCTTTGAACTCGCTTTTTGGAAAGCCGAAATGGCGGCCGGTCAGGTGCTTCCAACGGAAGGACGCGTATTCCTCAGCGCCAAAGACCGAGATAAAGAGTGGATCGTCTCAATTGCCCAGTCACTCGTCGAAATGGACTTTGAACTTGTCGCAACAAAAGGTACCGCGATGGCTCTTGAGGCGGCAGGACTGACAGTCGAACATACCTGCAAATTGGCGGAAGAAGGCACCAATGTAATCGATTTAATGAAAGAGAGTCGTGTGGATCTACTTATCAACACACCTAGCGGACCTGTGGCACGCGTCGACGAAATAAAGATTCGATCCGAAGCTATCCTACGCGGAATTCCAATCGTCACCACTGCATCTGGTGCACGTGCCACCATTGGCGCCATTCAAACCATTCGAACTATGTCTTGGGATGTAAAATCTATTCAAGCATTCCACGAAGAGCAGGTCTAAGAAGAACGCTTGGCCTGCTTGAAGCAGATCCGATTGACCCAATTCATAAACGCTTCCTCACCGCTAAGCATCTCAATTTCAACCCGCATGTAATACAACGGAAGATCGCGACGCTCCATATAAGGAAAGCGTACCGCATCCTTCTCCGTGGTCAGCAGCGCATCCGCTCCTGCCGCCTCAGCCTCATTAAGCGTATCAATAATTTCCTGCTGTGAGAATCGGTGATGATCCGCGAAACGTTGTGTGTAGACCAACTCAGCACCAAACGACTCCAGGGCCTGTTCAAAACTCTCTGGCACCGCAATCGCAGAAAGGGCGGCCACTTTCAATCCCTTAAGCTTTTCCAACGGATAGCGTTCATCTGAAAAGAGCGATTGTAGATATTTCGCCTGATGTCGACACTCCGATATTTCCGCTGTCGGATTAAGTGTTCTCAACGTTTGCTTAAGTTCAGGGTCACCCGCTTCGGTGCATTTTGTAATAAAGATAAAACCAGCCCGCTTGATATTTTTTATCGGCTCTCGCAACAATCCCCGCGGTAGCAAATGGCCACCGCCAAACGGATTAGTCCGATCCACCAACGCAATATCCAACCGATTACCCAATTTTAAATACTGAAATCCATCATCCAAAATCAACGTATCACAACCCAACTCCCGAATTGCATATTTACCCGCTTTCACCCGATCTTTATCCACCACCACCGCCACATCCGGCAGATTACTCGCCAACATATACGGCTCGTCGCCGGCCGTGTGCGAATCCAACAACAACTGGTTGCCATCCGAAACCACCCGCGGCGGCACCTCGATTGAGCGGTTTGTAATCCGTAACCAGATCTTCTGCCAAATCGATATCGACCGGCTCTTATACCCCCGGCTCAAAATCGCCACCTTCCGCCCCTGCTCCTTTAACAGCCGCGCAAAAACCTCCACCACCGGCGTCTTTCCCGTTCCACCCACCGTCAAATTACCAACACTGATCACCTGACAGCCCAGCGTATTTCCCCGTAGAATTCGATGCCGGTAAAGCCAAATACGAACCTGTACCAATCCGGCAAAAATCCAAGAAAGAAAATGAAGCACGCCCCGCAACAACGTAGCCCAACGCCCTCGCCGACTGCCATTCAGCACAGAAAGCAGATAGGTTTCAATTGACTCGGTACTAATCTTTAACGGCATACCAGACGCTATCTAACCTACGCGCAAGATTCAATACCGATCCACACTTAGCTCAACAGCTGCCGCAGCGCATCCGCCTTATCCGTCCGTTCCCACGGAAACTGATTTCGGCCAAAATGCCCATACGCCGCCGTTTCTCGGTAGCTCCAGCCCTCCGGCTTCAACAATCCTAAATCCGCAATCAGGCCCGCTGGCCGGAAATCAAATAGATCCCCACCCTCGAGCACCTCCTGCAATCGCTCATCTCGCACCTCACCCGTACCGAATGTATCCACATGCACGCTCAACGGATGCGCCACACCAATCGCATACGCCACCTGAATCTCACACTTTTCAGCCAATCCCGCCGCCACAATATTCTTCGCCGCATAGCGCGCATAGTAAGCCGCCGAGCGATCCACCTTCGACGGATCCTTACCCGAAAACGCGCCGCCGCCATGACTACCCACCCCGCCATATGTATCCACAATAATTTTACGACCCGTCAAACCCGCATCACCGTGCGGACCACCGATCACGAACGCACCCGTTGGGTTAATATGATACTCCGTATCTTTTTTCAGCAGACCTGTCGGTTCCAGGACCCGCTCACACACCTGAATGATATCCTCTTTAATCCGCTCCAATGGAACCTTATCCGTCTGATGCGAAATTACTACCGTCTCAATCGAAACGGGCTTGCCATCCTCGTGACGAATCGACACCTGCGATTTTGAATCCGGTCGTAAATAATCAATCTCACTCGCCTTACGAACCCGCTGAAACTCATCCAATAAACGATGACTCAGTGCAATCGGTGCCGGCATCAACTCCTCTGTCGCCGCATCCGCATACCCAAACATCATTCCCTGATCACCCGCACCCTGCTCTTTATGAAGGCCCTCTCCCTCGGTCACACCTTGAGAAATATCCTCCGACTGTTCGTGCAAGCGATTGATATACTCAAATGTATCCGCATTAAACTTCAGCTCATCACGGTCATATCCAATACCGCGAACCACCTCTCGTGCAATGCTCTCCGGACTCAACGAATCCCACCCTTTACAAGCGATCTCTCCCGCGTTAACGACCAAATTGGTTGTCGTTAACGTCTCACACGCCACACGACTTTTTTCATCCACCTCTAAACAAGCATCCAATATCGCATCTGATATCTGATCGCACACTTTATCCGGATGACCTTCCGAAACTGATTCCGATGTAAAAATATGGTTGCTACGACTTTTGCTCATGATTGAATTTCCTTTATATTCGTTTATTCGGATTAATGGATATTAACCTAACCAACCCCTCACAGAACATCTACAACTATTTTCAAAAATCTACCCTCCACTTCCACTTGCAATACCCACGCATGCCAATTACGTTGCACACATACCTAAGTAGATAGGAAAAAAATGGACAGAGACAAAATCATAACCCTTCTCGAGGATGTTAAAAACGGCACCATCGAAACCGCAGAAGCCGTCGAAAAACTCCGTTCCTTACCCTTTCAAGAACTAGACTTTGCCAAGATAGATCACCACCGCTCACTACGCACCGGCCATCCCGAAGTCATCTTCTGCCAAGGAAAAGCCCCCGAACACGTCGAAAGAATCTATCAAAACATGGCCGAGAATAACGCCGATATTCTCCTAACCCGCGCCGACAAAGACCTCTTCGACCGACTCCATGCAATCGACAGTCGCCTCCGCTATAACGAACTCGCTCGCACCATTCTACTCGAAACATCGCAACGCGAGAAAACCGGTCATGTGCTTATCATCTCCGCCGGCACCGCCGACCTACCCGTCGCCGAAGAAGCCGCCGAGACCGCACAGATTTCCGGTGCTCGCATCGAAAAAATTTATGATGCCGGCGTAGCCGGTATCCATCGCCTCCTCGCCCACACCGAGACCATTCAGCAGGCCCGCTGCATTGTCACCGTCGCCGGCATGGAAGGCGCACTCCCCTCCGTCGTCGGCGGACTCGCGTCCTGTCCCGTCATCGCTGTACCCACCTCCATCGGATACGGCGCCCACCTACAAGGTCTCGCTCCCCTGCTCACCATGCTCAACTCCTGCTCCTCGAACATAACTGTCGTCAACATCGATAACGGCTTCGGAGCTGGCTTCAACGCCGCCCTCATCAATGCAGATCGATAAGCAACCCTCTTGATTCTTAAACACGCATTAGAAACCATCAACGCAATCACAAGGAATACGACATGATTAAAGCCTGCGACCTCAAAAAAACATCCGTTATCGACCTCGATGGGTCACCCCACACTGTCGAAAACATCACCCAACAGTCGCCTACCGCACGCGGCGGCGGCACCATCTACAAAGTCCGCTTTCGCAACGTTTCCACCCAGCAAAAAATCGACATGACCTACCGTAGCGATGACACCCTTCAAGAAACCTACTACGAAACAAAGGAAGTCCAATACCTCTACGCTGAAGGCGATCGATACAGCTTTATGGATCTCGAAACCTACGAACAGTTTGAACAAACCCAGGATGAAATTAGTGAACTACTCCCTTTCCTCGTCGAAGACATGGAAGGTATTATAGCCCTCATCTCTGATGAAAAAATTCTAACCCTTCGTCTCCCCGACACCATTGAGCTTCAGATTGTCGAATGCGCTCCCTCGTTGAAAGGCGCCTCCGCCACCGCCCGTACCAAGCCCGCAACCCTCACCACAGGACTCGTGGTTCAGGTTCCCGAATATATCGAGCAAGGCGAAACCATTAAAGTCGACACCCGCGAGAAAAAATACATCTCCCGTGCCTAATGCAAACTGACTGGCTCATCATCGACGGACACAACCTGCTCCACAAGCAGCCCCAGCTCGTCACACTCTTGAGCCAAAGCCAAGAGAAGGCCCGCACTGCACTCATCCGCCTAATTGAACCCTACTCCGACCGCCTTGCTTCCCAAACAACCGTCGTTTTCGATGGACAGAACCGTGGCAGTGACATCGCGCTTAGTACGGGCAACATTGAAGTACTATACGCCCCCGCCAAACTCACTGCTGATGGCCTGATTGAACAGCTCGTACTAAAAGCCGACCATCCGCATAAAATCTGTGTCGTCACCTCCGACCGCCTCGAACAACAGACCGTATGCAGCGCCGGCGCCTCCGTTCAATCCGCTGAAGATTTTCTCGACCAATGCGCTGTTAAACGTGGCGCCCCAACCTACTCCACCAAAATGAAACCAGCACAGAAGCCCAAACTCGGCGATATCTTTCCCGATTCGTTCTAAACTCGCTCCAGTGTCACCTGCTCCTTCAACACAGCGACCTGCTCAAGATCAATCACGCCGCATGCCACCTGAGCCGCATTCGAAGCCCCGCACGCCATACCCAACCGAACCGCCTCCTCTAACGACCCTCCCCGCTGCAACGCCACAACCATCCCCGCCGTTACCGCATCACCACTGCCCACCGGATTCACTGGCTCCACCCGAACCGGCTCTATCCGAAAACACTCTTCCCCCGAAAAAAGCATAGAAGTATTCGCTCCATCCGTAACCAGCAAACCAGACGCACCCGCTTCCAATGCCAGCACTCCCGCCTCCACTACATCCTCCACGCCGATCGTCCGCGTTAATTCTTCGCGATTCAATTTTACAAACGGTCCTTGCTGCAACGCCATTCGCAATGGCTCCCCCTGCGTATCTACTATTGCGACCCCTCCCTGATCACGAATCACCCCACTAATCCTAGCATAAAAATCATCCGAAAGACCCGCCGGTAATTTTCCCGACAAGGCATGCACACCCCGCAGATCAGCTGCCGCAATCAAATCCCACATGGCCGCCTCATCCGCCGCCGATACCGCCTGCATCTCCTCCACCAGCTCCGTCGTTAACGCTCCATCCGATTGCAATAGTGTATGACAAATCCGCGTCTCTCCCGCCACCCGCACATGCTCATGCCTCACGCCCTCTTCCACCAGCAGTCGCTCATACCGCTCGCCATTCACTCCCCCGCTGAATCCTAACAACCGAGCGCAGCCGCCCAGCTGGACAATCATCCGCGCCACATTCGCACCCTTTCCCCCGATCCCCCAATGCGTCGAACGCGCTCGATTCACCTCCCCAAGCCGAACCGCCTCAAACACCGAACTTTTCTGAAGCGCCGGCGCAAACCCAAAACTGATACTTTCAAAAGATGCTGACATACTCATAAACATAGTGTCTTATCTCCCGCAGGGAAACCCACAAATCAGGTAAGCAACAGATGAAAACAACTCTTATTATTATGGCCGCCGGCATGGGCAGCCGCTATGGCGGTCTCAAACAGATGGATTCGCTCGGTCCCAACGGTGAGACTCTCATCGAATACGCCGTATTCGACGCCATCAAAGCTGGCTTCAGCAATATCATCTTCGTCATACGCCGGGATTTTGAAACTGAATTTAAACAGCAAATCGGCAGCCGCTTTGAAACCCGCGTCCAGATCGACTACGCCTTTCAAGAACTCGACAGCCTCCCCGCCGGATATGCCCTGCCTGAAGGCCGAACCAAACCCTGGGGAACCGCACATGCCATCCTCACGTGTCAGCATCTCGTCAGCGGTCCCTGCGCCGTTCAAAACGCCGACGACTTCTACGGCGCACCCGCCTATCAAACCATCCATAGCGCACTTCTTACCTTACAAGATCAGCAAAGCTGTATGGTCGGCTACTCTCTCCACAACACGCTCTCCGACCACGGACATGTCTCTCGCGGTATCTGTCAGCTCGAAAACGGCCATCTCAAAACCATCACCGAACGCACCCATATTCAACGGCAAACCAACAACCAGATCGTCTATCTCGAAAACGATCAACCGCATCCGCTACCTCAAGAAGCAATCTGCTCCATGAACTTCTGGGGTTTTTCCGTCGCCTTTGTTCAACAGCTTGAAAACCAGTTTATTCAATTTCTCGACCGCGCCGAAAACCCTCTCACCGCCGAATGGTATATTCCAACCGTCGTCGCCAACCAAATGGCTGCTCACCAAACGCACGTGCAAGTACTTACCTGTGATAGCCCTTGGTTTGGCATCACCTATGCGGATGACAAACCCTATGTCCAGCAAGCCCTCAAACGTCTGCACCAAGCCGGACAATATCCCGATAGACTGTTCTAACCCCTTTGATAACAACAGCAGGCATATTTTCTCTGAAATCAGGTAGACATCATCCCATTTTCGAGTATTTTATTCACCTTTGCCGAAATCGGTGGGATAGCGAAGTGGTTAAACGCAGCAGACTGTAAATCTGCCCTCTCTGAGTTCGAAGGTTCGAATCCTTCTCCCACCACCATCTTTTTTGAGATAGAGCGTATGTTCGAAACAGGCACAGCTTCGGTAGGCTGGCGCACTGCGATAGCCCCGAAAAGCAAGCCAACGGCAATGCAACGAGGAGTCTTAGAATGCAACCAAGCAAAGAAGAAGTTATAGCCCAATTTGATCTGTGGAACAATGCACTGCAAACACGTGATCCAAAACAAGTATCCGCACTCTATGGTGAAGGAAGCATCTTACTTCCGACACTCTCGAACGAGGTGCGCCACAATCATGCAGAAATAGAAGACTATTTTGTGCATTTTCTCGCCAAAGGGCCGGTCGGAACCCTCCTTGAGTCAAACGTTAGAATCTACGATGAATTAGCTATCAACTCCGGCATCTACTCTTTTGCCTTTGAAGATGGCACCACGGCGACTGCTCGGTTTACCTTCGCATACGCCCGTCAAAACGACCAGTGGATGATTGCTGAGCACCATTCATCGCTCTTGCCAAACTAAGAGCCGCTTTCCCGGACAACCTTATTTCACGGGAACAGACGTTTTGAGGATAGAAGCAGATTTTTCGGTCTTCAATGTGTAGGCACCTAGACAAGCAGGAACCATAACCGATGCACCGCGCGCAATAGACTCTACCGCTCCGTCTCCATACAAAATATCAAAACCCGTATCTGCACTGAACAACGCATGAAACGATTGACCATCCGCCACCAACTCCAACGAACTCTCCACCCGCAGCTCATCTAGCACAAAAAAGTCAGACGTACAGATATTGGTAATTTGCTCTGTTCGTTGAACCGGCTTACAAACAGGATCGGCTCTATCCTCAAAATCAATTACCTGTAGAGCTTTATCAATATGCAGCTCGCGCGGCTTTCCATCATGCCCCATTCGTCCCCAGTCATAGACGCGATACGTGGTATTAGAGTTCTGCTGAATCTCCAGAATCAAACAACCTGTGTCGATAGCATGCACCCGCCCACCCGGCACAAACACCGCTTCTCCTCTATGCGCTGGAACAGTGCGCAAAATCGATTCAAAATCCGCTTCTTCAATAGCCTTCTCAAAATCCAAACGGGTCGTTCCCGGCTGTAAGCCGCAATAGATTTTTGCGGGCTCCTCGTGTAGAAAATACCACATCTCCGTCTTCGGCTCACCTTGCACTTCCGCCGCATTACCATTGTTCGGATGCACCTGCACACTCAACGGGTGAGCGGCATCTATGAGCTTAATTAACAGCGGAAAATCATCTCCTTCAACAGCAGTTCCCAACACCTCGTTTCTATTGGCTTTTAACACCTCAGCAAATGTTCTTCCCGCCCATTCGCCATTAGCAACAAGACTCTCACCATCCCGGTGCGTTGATATCTCCCACGATTCTGCATAGATACCTTCTGGTGCCGAACGACCCAGTAGCGCAGGCAAACGGGTATTACCCCATGGGTAGTCTTTATAAACCGGCTTAAATGTTAAGGGATACAAACTCACGTTTCATCATCTCTCTTTTCGCTGTATGGCAACGTATCGTATTTACCTAACTTGGCAAGTGAAGAAAAAACTGCACGTTACATTGGAAATCAAAATACTGCTACTTCTATTCTTGCGGCTCAATTTCACCAGTACCGTTCAGTGAAATGGCAATGTTTCCTGATGTTTCCCCCTCCTTCACCGCAAGATAGAGCCACGCAGCGCGCCCGTTCTCATCAGGAAGAATAAACGGACGCTCCACACGATGTGGTCGCCACTTCTCCCCGTTTTGCCGATCAAAATATTTATTCACAAAAACAAATGGATCCGCTTCCTTCCACTGTTTCCCGTTAGGGGAAATCATATGAACCAAATGCGGCTGATTCATTACATGAAAAAGAGTGTGAAACTGCTCGTCGTTCTGGTCATACCAAACGCATGCATCCTCGGTCTGCTGTTTGTCATAAATCGATTCGCCATCAAATTTAAAAGGTCCCTCCGCCCGATCTGAAAATCCTACAAACTGAATACGGAAGATCCCCTCTTTGCGGACATCGTCTCCCTTCATAATCATCATAAACTGCCCATCTCGATATACCACAGCCGGATTAACTGCAATACTCTTGAACGGTCCCTGCGGAACTACAATAGGCTCCTTTTCACGCACAAAGGGTCCCGCTGGATTCTGTGCCACTGCTAACCCAATGCGCTGCCGATCCCGCACAATATCCCAACTATTCAACAACCACTGCTTATCGGGATAAGGTTGCATCTCGGTTGCCTTATAATCCTGCCGCAGATCATTAGAAATGTAGTACAAGTACACCATTCCATTTGCATAACAAACATACGGGTTATGAGCATTGACTGCATCCCATCCTCCTGCATGACGCGATGAAAGCACCACTCCCGTTGTTTCGAACGGACTCGCTGGCGAATCTGCCACCGCATGCGCTACCTCAGAAAAATATAACCAGCCCTTCATTCCGGTCTCTTTAGGCCATCGCGAATAGTACGCATGTACTCGACCATCCTCCGCGCGAAAAGCAGACAATCCCCACACATAATAACCGGGATCCGCCAGAACACCCTGTGTTGTCTCATGCCGTAAAAACGAATCGATTACTCGCTCGGAAAGAACGGCGGTCTTTGCACACACAATCCCGGCTACTGATAACACCAAAAGCATAGACCCTTTTTTCATAAACGTATCCTCACAAGGTCAACTTTTTGTCGTCTGCCCCGACGGCAAAGTTACTCCTAAACACCTCTATACCGGTGGCACCTCGCATACCATCCCCCCAGTTCACCTCCAAACGGTTATCACCTAAAACTATGTTAACTAACTTCTTTTTCATTTTTTCAGCAATGACTCGATACGAAGGATCAAACGCTCGGACACCGCCAACCTCGTGAATACAACTTGGATCAACCGACACTTCAACGGCAACCACTTCGAAGAGCTGCAATCCAATTACTGCATACGCAAACAACCATCTAGAACACCGCATCTTACTCCTCATATAATCAAAGTGTATAATATTGCTCCCAACCCGCACGGGGAACGTCTTTCAGATAAGCGTTGGCCAGATCGCTATTCGTAAACTGCTGTTTCTCACGATCAAACGCTAAAACAAGCCCCTTTTCTCCCATCCGCTGCGCCAACGCACCCAGCAAGAGAAACTGAGTAAGCGGCCCAGCAATCGAGAAAGGAGATCGCGTCTGCTCAACGCCTTTGCACGCCAATAAAAAATTTGCGTAATGATCGCTTCGCCGCCCAAAATTTCGAGGCAACGCATCCTCTGCCAGTAATTGACGCATTTTTTCATACGGTATCACCTGCAAGGGACTTCCGTGATGTAACCCCTGAAAAGTTAGTTCATCGCTGTAGATAAATTTACCGGGATCTTTGTTTAAATTAAGGGAACGCCCCTCGAATGAATCAGGAATCGGCGGATAATTTTTAACGCCGTCATAATAATCAACCGTCAAGGGCGGCTCATCATCCCGAGCAGGAAAAGCGAATCTCAACGTAGTTGCACTGGGAAAAATATATGGATGCGGATGGTCACATTTTTTTACTTCTATACTCTCCGGCATCCCCAACTGCAGAAAATGATGAATGGAGTCAAAGATATGAGCACCCCAGTCCCCAAAAGCACCCGTTCCATACTGAAACCATCCCCGCCAGTTATACCGGTGATAGTAAGAGCTGTACGGTCGATCCGGAGTCGCCGCCAACCAGCCATCCCAATCAAGCTGCAACGGTTTAGTTTCCCCTCGAGGCAGTTCATCTACTGCGTGATGAGGATCGGCATGATGGCGTATCCAGCTGCGCCCTAAATTTATATGTGCATCAATATGCCGAACATTCTTGATAATACCCGCCTCTTTCCACGCTTTAAACTGAAAATAGTTATCACCTGAAAAGCCCTGATTACCCATCTGCGTAACAACCCCATACCGCTCAGCCGCCGCCATCAGTAGCGACACTTCCTCAAACGTGCGCGCCAACGGCTTCTCAGTATAGACATGTTTACCCAGCGCCATCGCCGCCATGGTAATGGGAAAATGACTGTGATCTGGCACCATCACCGCCACCGCATCAAACTCATTAGCACACTCATCAAAAAGGGTACGCCAGTCACGATACACTTTTGCCCGCGGAAAGCGTGTCGCCGCCTCCTGCATGTATACGGAAATAGGATCGACATCACATAGCGCGACAACATTCATCATATCTGATCGAGTAAAATTACTTAGAAGCCGATTGCCACGACGACTTACACCAATCCAAGCAACATTAACACGCTCGTTTGCCCCCAATACCGATCCGGGAATCAGCGAAAGACCGGCAGCAATACTACCACCCAGAACACTCTCTCTACGACTGAATCCACTCACATTGCCTCCTCAAACCTACAAACATCAAAAACATACAATACTACCCTATCTCAAACACCTATTCTTAATACCTATCTAATACATTTTAAATCATTTCTAAATTGATTTGCCTCATCTCATTACGTATCAAGGCAACAAGAAGGAGGACTTCATGAAATTAACTATTTTCTTACTGTTTCTAGCCATTCAGCCGCTCACCTCTACCAGCAGTTCAAACTCCATGCTAAACGAGACCCTAAACACATATATTCGCAACTCATTAGACCAAACCGAATTGATTCCAGAAGAGCGCCGACAGATTCTTGATGAAATCGCATCAACAATTCGTGCGCAGCTTCAGAAAAACGGAACCGTCAACCTCAACTTTATCTGCACACACAACTCCCGCCGCAGTCATCTCTCTCAAATATGGGCCCAAACCGCGGCCGCCTACCATGGAATCGAAAATATCTATGCCTACTCGGGTGGAACCGAATCAACCGCCTTCAATCCCCGCGCCGTAGCTGCAATCCAACGCGCCGGTTTTCAAGTAGAAAAAACGACGGCTTCAGCCAACCCCGTCTATCATACTCGTTACTCCGCCCAGCACCCCCCACTCACCAACTTCTCCAAAGTATTCGATCAAGCCCCAAATCCTTCGGAAGGATTTATTGCCGTAATGACCTGCGATGATGCCGACAAAAAATGCCCAGCCGTTTTCGGGTGTGATGCACGTATCGCATTAACCTACAAAGATCCAAAAGCGTTTGATGGAACCGATCGTGAAACACTTGCTTACGATGAACGCTGCCGGCAAATCAGCCGTGAACAACTCTACATCTTTCAGCAACTTTAATAAACGAAGCCAACACCCGCTACCACCCGATCACCGCCAACATGATCAACGGCATGCGTCGGAGCCTTTTCGTTGAACTCACGCTTATACTCCACCCGCAAATGTGTATTGTCATTATGCCGCCAATAGAGCGCCGGTCCGGCTGAAACAAAACGCTTGCCATCCGTCTCATAATGCCAATCGGTTTCCCATAAAACCTGTGCATTATCGCGAAAATTCCAACCTATATCCACCGACGAGTGCCACAGTTCCGGCTCTTCAGGTTCAAACACCCAATAAGCCAGTCCCGCCGCAAAAAATGCATAGCGCATCTCTGTCTCATATCCCGCAAATAGACCGCCGCCCCAGACCCGATCCCATAAATCATACTCATCTTTTGAGCCCATCGGAACACGAACCTGCGGTGCCAGTGTCCAATTTCCGGTACGCTTCATCAGATTAAAATACCGCTTCAGCGGCAGTGCCAACGTTAGATCACCAATCCCCTCATCGTGCTGCACCACCCGCTCTCCATTAACCAGGTTCACACGTTCCGCATCCAATACTATCGGTAGTTTTGCCGTAATCCGAATGGACCGGTCCCATGTATAGACTCCCTGCAAATGCGCCTGATGAATCGTCTCGCTCCACCCCGATCCAACCACAGCATCTCCCCGTAACAGATCGTCCCGATGCACCGTATCATAGAGAACTTGCCAACCATATCCGCCATCCCAACGTGGCATCATATTCATGATTGGCTGATCCGCGCAGACACTTGCCACAACCCAACTTGCCAAACAAATCCATCTCTTCATCATGACCTCGTAGGCGCCTCCACTCGCACAACCTGTTCCGCTTCTATGTAACAGAGGTGAAGAGGATCATATCCTGCTTTATAAATTTTCTCAAAAACCTGATTAAAGTTAAGATCACCATCTTTCGCCAACAATACATATTGATTGGTCGAATCCAGCTCCACACCCTTCGTGAACTGCGAACGATCTAATCCATCTAATTTCGCCAACCCAATCCGGATTCCGATACCACATGAACTGCAGACCAACCCTTTCACATGCACAATAACCGCTTCTGGATATTCCGAGAGCAACAGAGTCATTCGTTCAGAACAACCCGCTTCTCCCTTCTCTTCAGCATGCACTCCCGAAGCATTAGCGGCTAA
>CAXGYR010000029.1:0-16735 GCA_964014015.1 uncultured Kiritimatiellaceae bacterium | reverse complement strand
GTTTTGGCGATGAGTTTGGCGCAGTTTTCGATGTCTTTGAGGTGAATGAGTTCGCAGGGGCTGTGCATGTAGCGAAGCGGAATGCTGACGAGGCAAGTGGGAACACTGGCTCGGCTGAGCTGCATGGCGTTAGCATCGGTACCCGTTCCGCGGGGTTCAGCATTAATCTGAACCGGAATTTTCTCAGCCTTGGCGGTCTTGACCAATAGATCAAATAGCTTGGGGTTCATATTAGGACCGCGCCCAAGCACTGGCCCCCCACCCAACTTAATTACATTCTCGCGTTTGATGATCTCACCCATGTGCGGATGGTCGGTTGCAAAGGTGACGTCGACAGCAATCCCAACCTGCGGATCGACTCCGAAGGTGGCAGTTTTGGCACCGCGAAGCCCGATTTCTTCTTGAGAAGTCGCTACGGCATGCACTTCAGCTTTTGGCTTTAGTTTGGATAACTGACGGGCTGCTTCTAGCACTACCCAGGCACCCGAGCGGTTGTCAAAAGCGCGCCCTACTACAATGTTATTCTGGAGTTCACCGAAGCCATAATCGACTACGGCAGGATCACCGATATCCACTTTCTTGGCGGCTTCTTTACCATCGGCCGCTCCGATATCGACCCAGAGGTCTTTCATTTCTGAGGCTTTCTTACGCTGCTCAGGTGTTTGCAAGTGAATGGCAAGCTTACCAATAACACCGCGAACAATGCCATTTTTTGTTAAAATTTGAACACGCTGACCGGTGGCAATTTGCGCATCCCATCCGCCAATGGGCTGTATCCATAAAAAGCCATTATCATCGATATAGGAGACTTGAAAGCCGATCTCATCACAATGCCCGGCGAACATGACACGAGGACCACCGCCTTCATTAACCACTGCATGCGAACTGCCGTGTGTGTCGGTCCAAACCCGATCGGCAAATTTTTCCGCCTCTTTTTTCCATACCTTCGCGGCTGGTCCTTCATATCCAGACGGGCTTATACTATTAATTAAATCGGCTAAAAACTTCTTTGATGACGCTGTCATGTGGTGACCTTCCTCTACTGTTTCCAACCAAACTAGATAGTATACGCCTCTTATTCAACGTTAAAAAGATGTACCCTCTTAGATCATTCTATTATGTATTAAGCATGAGTAACATTGATTCATTTATTCAAACTCCTTTCCAGCTATTGGGTCTCTTTTTTTTGACGGTTCTAATTACCGTCGTGAGCGGAGTTCGGCTCAGTCGGCTTGGCGATGCATTGGCGGAGCGTCTACAGCTAGATGCGGGAATTATTGGAGCTCTTTTCCTTGCAGCCGTCACCAGTCTACCGGAACTAACCGTCTCATTAAGTGCTCTTCTTCGCGAACCGATTCAAATCGGAGCTGAGCTAGCGGTTGGCAATATGTTGGGTTCAAACTTATTTAATCTATTTATTCTCGGCATCGTGAGCCTTCTATTTTCGAAAACAATACCTCAACGGAAGCAACTACTTTTGCACCAACGCACGCTATGGCAGAGCTTGCTATTGCTGCTGATTGCATTTCTAGCCTTCAGTATTCCTTCTTCTCGTCAATCTGTGGTACCGCTTTTCCAATGTAGTTGGCTGTTGCTACTGCTACCCGTTATCTACGTCTGGAGTATGTTGAAAAATCGCGATACTGCAGACGCGGCGAATACACCAACGGCACAAAGTCCTCTTTCTAAACAGTCATCATTGCGATTTTATAGCAGTCTGATTTCCCTTTCGATCATTATCATATTGGCAGGCATTCTATTGTCCTCTCTAGGCAGCCGAATGGCATTGCCCGCGAGTGAGGGAGGATTAGGACTGCAAGCTAGTCTAATCGGAACGTTCTTTCTTGCCCTAGCAACAAGCCTGCCCGAACTGGTAATAGCCGTTGCCTCTCTCCGCTTTGGCTATGCCGACATGGCACTTGGTAATATCTTAGGCAGCAATCTATTCAACTTATTGATTCTTTTCATCGGCGATGTCGCCCTGCGAGAAGAACTCTTATTTAATCACATCGGTTCATCCCATAACTTTTCGTTTCTCTTTATACTCATTCTTTCTCTATTGGCATTTCCTCTATTACGATCCACACAACCAAAAAACACGCGAGTTCTAGGTGGCCTACTGGTAATCACCTACCTGCTTTCGCTATGGATTCAATCATAACTCCAGCCTTCTCTGAACCGCTGTTTTTTGTCACTGTAAATGATAATCATGAAAATCCTAAGCACAGCACGAAGCAAAAGAAAAAAAGGCTTCACACTAGTTGAGGTCCTGCTGGCACTGGTAATCTTGAGTGTAGGAGTGTCGGCGATGATGATTGCGATGGGACAAGCCTTGTCAGTTGTTCGAACAGCCCGTAATCGTGAAATTGCACAGAGTCTCATTCGGCGGATTGATCTCGATTTCCCCATCGAAAAAATAGATTTGGAAGAGTTAACCGAAACCGGAACGTTCGACGATATGGAGGGTTATTACTGGACGCGGGAAATTTTAATGGTGGATGAAGAAGAACGCCCCGGACTCTTCCTCATTCGTTCTCGGATTGATTGGAGCGAACGCGGACGCGAAGCATTCGAAGAAATTCTGGTATATACGTATGCACCCGAAGCCGAGAGCGTAACAAGTGAGGTAAATTAATCCAATGCACGCACGCCACCCAACTAAAGCCGGCTTCACGCTACTCGAACTCATTGTGGCGATCACAATCTTGGTGGTTGCAATGGGTATTGCCTTCCAATCGTTTAGCAGCACGTTGCGTGGCTGGAAACGGGGCACGGAGGTGATCGAAAGCATTCACCACGGTGATTTTGCTATGAACCAGTTAGCAGCCAGCCTCAACTCGATCATTTTCTTTGATAATGACCGCAAGAGTTATGCTTTCCGGCTCGACAAAGAGTCGCAAGGCAATCTTCCCGCCGACTGGATCAGCTTCGTAACACCCAGCCCTGCGTTTCTACATCCGAACGATCCGTTAGCGAGCGGTCCTCATCGCCTGCAACTCTTCATTATGGAAGATGATCGCGGAAATCCTGCCCTACACTCCATTAGTATGCCTGCCCTCGCCGATGAAGAGGAGTTTATTGATGAGTACGATCCGGAACCGTACCTGATCACACGAGCTGTTCAAGGGCTGGAAGTCCTGATATGGGACAAAGAGAACGAGGAGTGGCTGGAAGAGTGGGAACCAGAAAACAGTCTTCCTGAGCGCGTTCTTGTCTCGATCTTCGTCGCCTCAAATGATGAAGAGGAAGAGCCAGTCGTGTTTAGCCGCGTGCTCAACTTACCTGCTGCAGAGTCAATTCAACAACCCCTCTCATCGCCAACTACGACTGGCTCTTCCGTTCAGAATGATTCCGATGCGAACAGCGGAAATACCACCATTACAACCGGAGCACCCCGATGAGACCTTACGCTCGTCATTCATCCAAAAAAGCCAAACGAGGCGCAGCACTACTGGTCTCGCTGTGGGTCCTGATGATTCTGTCGCTCATCGTTGGTGCATTTGCCTTTGAGGTAGCTCTGGAAGGTATGTTGGTATCGCGTAAAAAGAAGCGTTTTAAAGCCGAAATGCTAGCCCGCTCGGGTATCGACTATGCTAAAGCGATCATTGAACAGAACCAACGCGCCCGTGAACTCGAGATTGAAGAGATGGATGAGGATCCCGATGGCTTCATGCAAGCGGCGCTGTATGTCAAACGTGGCCTTGCAACTACTTCTACTCTATCCATCACCAACATGGGGACCTTCAGCGTAACGATTGAGTCGGCTGAGAACGGACGCAATGTTAACACGCTGGAACGGCAACAATGGATTGAAATTTTTGAAATGGCTAACATCCCATCTACGGAGTGGGATACGCTTATCGATTGTCTGGAAGACTGGATAGATGAAGGCGACCTTCACGGACTCAACGGCGCCGAATCCGATGATCCCTTTTACGAAGAACAAGGTTATCCGGTTAAAAATGGACCGCTCGACAGCGTTGAAGAGCTACTCTTAATCAAACACTGGACAGAAGATATCTTGTATGGCAAACCCGCGGACGAAGAAGGCGATGCCATATATGGCATTGCCGACCTGCTCACCGTATGGGGCGACGGTAAAGTCAATCTAAACAGCGCCACGACGAATCTACTCCTCAGTTATGCCGAATACGAAGAGTGGGAGCTCGAGGGTGTGATGGAATCTCGAAAAGGCTTAGACGGCGTCGAAGGAACCCTTGACGACGGCATTCGTTCGATCGACGAAGTAAATGCGGATGGTTCAAAATTTAAATTGCAAAGTACCTTCCTAAAGGTAACGTCTATAGGAAATTCGGGAGATACTGCATATCGCATTGAAGCAATCATGCAACTACAAGGAAACAGACCGCTAACTGTATATTGGAATGAGAAACCTGAACTTAAAACTTCAACGCGCTGATACAATCATAACAGCCATCTGCCCGACACCTGACGGTGTAGAGTGGACGACCCTGAAAATTACTAGCGAAGGCCCCGAACCACCCGTTCATGATCAGGAAACACGTTCCGAGCTATCCCTATCCGAAGAAGGCGTTCTTACATTGGAAAATCTACCCGATCGTCTGCGGGATTCGCTGAACGGAAACATTATTTATGCGCTTCCATCTCGTTCCATGTGCCTAGAGACCGCCTCTTTCCCCACCACAGATCCCGAAGAATTACTCAACATGACCCAATTTCAACTGGACCAGAAAATTCCGTTTCCAATCGATCGAATGACGTTTGACTATGAACTTCTTCAGCAAGACGACCAACAAAGCACAGTACTCATGGGCTCTGCTCAACGGCCTATTATTGAACAGCTATCTTCCTATTCATCCAAATCACTTAATCTAACAACGGTCGACTCTCGTATTTGTGGTTGGCTTCTGTTGATACCGACTCCCGAAAGTACAGCTCATGCATCTCGAGAATGCTTACTCATTGACGACGGCTTTGAAACTCACCTTGTTCTGCGTATACATGGACAAGTGCAATGGATTAGGCCGCTCTACATCGATATCTCAGAGCCCGATGCCGCCCAAGAGATGGCATATGAGCTTACCTATTCGCAACAGTCTCATGATACCGAAATCCCCGACACTATTTATCTGTGGACCTATCACCCTCTGAGTAATGACGTTAAGAAGAATTTTGAAAACCACTTGCAGAAAAAAATATCTGATCATGACCTACAGTCTCTATCTCCACTCTCCGCCGGCCTGATTAGGCGCTCCATCGAACACAGTCACACCTTCAATTTTCTACCAACTCAATGGCGCGAAAAGCAGCAACAACGGGTAATTTACAAAACCTTAAAGAAATCGATTGGACTTATTACAGCTGTATGGGCTTTGCTCTTCACTATTTTTATTTTGCTCTACGTCATTCGTTCTTCTCAACTTCAGCAAACAGCCGCTGAAGCCGATGCCATCGCACCCGCCGCCCAGCTAGCCCGAGAGAACAGCGAAAAACTTGATGCGCTAAAACTCTATACCGACCGCTCGCTATCCTCTCTTGAGTGCCTGCGCGAACTCACGCTGTTACTCCCTGCTGGAGATATTGAGTTCACTTCCTACAACTACAGCAAATCAAAAGGTGTCAGCCTGCGTGGCACCGCTATTAACGATGATATCGTTTATGAGTTCTTTAAAAAAATGGCATCCTCTAAACTTTTCAGTGAACTAAAAAACCAATCTGTTAACAACCGTACCAGCAAAGGCATTCAGCGAACTGTCTTCTCTGTCTCACTGAATCTGAATAACGACGGAGAATCCTCATGAAAATAAGTCAACGGGAGATGCGCCTGCTAGTCATCTCATTTGCAACACTGCTATTTGGTTCCTCCTGGTACTATATCGACAGCAAAGTACCCGAATATAAAAACAAGAAGATAGAACAGCAACGTCTTGAAGCACAAATACGGCTGGATGAGCGGCGCATCTCCATGCAACAGAACTGGATCGAAGAGTTAAACGAACTTCAAAGCGGCCTCCAGACATTTGATCTGAAGCAAAAATCAGTCTCCCCACAGTTGATGCAAACGATCAAAAATATTGCAACGAAACACGGCGTTCGAATAACACGTAATCAACCGTATGCGGAAAAACCAACCGGCGATCTCTTTGAAATTGGGATCAATTGTACATGGCAGGCCGACTTAAATGCGATTATTGGCTTCCTTACTGAGATGCAACAGAAAGGCGTTCAGTATGATGTCCGCACCCTTAACATATCACCTGAAGGAAAAAATTCAGGTCGTTTAAAAGGCAACATGGTCATTCACTGTGCTTACACAAAAACCAACAAAGCATCTTAAATGAATACCGACTGTATTGTTACCGGAGCCTATCAGGAGAACTGTTACATCCTCTGGGACGAAAATCGGGATACGGTGATCGTAGATCCCGGTGATAATGCCGATGAGATAATACATTTCATCGCCAGCCGCAAGCTATCGGTTTCTGGCTACCTATGTACTCACGGGCATGCTGATCACATCTCAGCTCTTCACGATGTTCACACTCAATTTCCAGCACCTATTGCGATGCACACGCTTGACTGGCAATGGGCATTTGATGAGATCAACCAGTCTCCTCCGTACTACTCGGTTCCGGCAAAACCCGATACGCCAAGTTATGTGGCACTGGAAACACAGCACCAATGGTCTATCGGATCCTTTACATTTGATATACTGCACACACCCGGCCATACCCCTGGCTCCTGCACCTTGCACTTCACCTCCGAACAAATCGCAATCGTTGGGGACACGCTATTCAAAGGTTCCTGCGGGCGAACCGATCTGCCAGGCGGCAACGCCGTGCACCTGAAGGAATCACTCAGAAAGCTACGCAAGCTATCACCCGAAACAATAGTTCTCTCAGGACACGGCGAATCTACGACTATTGGTCACGAAATAAACACCAATTTTTACATGCAGTAGGCATCAGCGCGGCAGTTTTATTTTTTTCCGGATGTAGGTCGGCACGTCTAAATCTTCTTGATTCACAACGGTACCATCCATTCCATGGAACAATCCTTTTCCCCCGCTCGATCCTAGAGCAAGCTCGCCCTGTCCTCTGCCAGACTGTCCTGAAAAAATAGACACCTCTGCATCTACCAATGGCTCCTTCCACTCTTCTGTAACCAAGGCAATCAATGAAATTCCCCTCTGATTACGATCCGCATACACGCCAAAATTAATCCGTGCCTCATCGGGTGCTTTATCGGTCAACTGCTCCATGACCGATTCCACCTCCTGCAAGGTCAACGATTCATCACCCTGAATGGAAAGAACAATACCTGCAGCACCTTCCCACAATAATCCTCGGTTCATCAACGGATGGGCAATCAGAGCCTTTGTCACATGGCTTACTCGATCTTCTCCATCAGCCTCCACGGAGGCAATATGACAAAAGCCATCACAAGCTCTCAAAAGTGTATGAATGGATGCGAAATCAAGACCACAATGGCCCTCTGCTAAACAGATTCTCCACAAAGCAACTGCCGCATCTGCCATATAGCGATGACTTATTAAAAAAGCGTCCTCCGCCCGGTCTGATTTTGCCTCTCGTTTTAACCGCTCATTCGGTAATTGGACGATAGCATCCGTATGCGAACGCAACCTTTTAATAGCTGCCTCAGCCATCTTTCGGCGTTGTTTTCCTTCAAAAGCAAACGGAAGACTCGCTAGCACCATTGTTTGCGCATCTGCTTCGCGTGCAATCCGCGTCAGCACTGGAACCGCACCTGTGCCGGTTCCACCACCTAAACCTACTACAATCACAATAATATCAACCGACTCAAAGCGAGCGCGCAATTTTGCCGAATCTTTCTCGATCGACTGTCGCCCAAGCTCAATGTCTCCACCAGCACTCAACCCATTCGTAACATTTTTTCCAATTGAGAAGTAGTGCTCATCACTCCCTGCCGAGCGTGCATCAGTATCAATTAAAAGATAAGGTAATTTCGGCGCTAGCGTTGCCGCAGTTTCAACTGCTAAGCAGCCGCTACCACCTACACCCACCAATAGAAAACCCATCGAACTACGTTGATCTGAATTATGCATTTCGATTTCCCCAGACCAGCTGAATCAAGCGTTCGAGCCATGATGGATTCTCTACCCGCCGCTTCAAAGAAGCTGTATAACGAATCGCTCCAATTAAAGGGGCATAAAAGGGCCCCGCCTGACTAGATGGTAATCCATGCACATCCATTGGTTTACCAATTGAGCAAGGCATGTTGAATATCTTCTGCGCCAGATCACGTGACCCTTCTAAAAACGCCCCACCGCCTGTCAACAAAACACCACCACCCAAGGGCTTATTAAATAGATAACGCTCCACATCTTCTTTCACTAGCTCAAATATCTCTTCCATTCTTGCCTGTAAAATAGTGTTCAGAGTAACCGCCCGCACAATTTTTCCATTAAATCCATGTGTATCCGACGGGATTGAAATATTTCGATCTCGCTCCATTAAATTAGAAAGAGCACTGCCCTCCTTCACTTTTAAAACTTCCGCTTGAGCCTGCGGTATTTGTAATCCCTTTGCCACATCATTGGTTAAATGTGTTCCTCCCACCGTAATTGTTCCGGCACAACGCAGGATATTATGATCGTATAATGCGTAATCAGTTGTTCCACCTCCAATATCAATCACCAAAACACCCGCCGTACGAATCGCCTCATTCGTAACGGCCCACGCACTTCCCATTCCTCCATAGACCGCATCCGCACACATGACCGGCACGTCAGCAACCAACTTTTGAAAATTGTCCACCACACTCCGTTTTCCATGAAGCGTTAGTACTTCTGCACGTAGCACCTCACACGACAAGCCGACCGGCTTGACTACATCTTTGATATCATCAACCGAAAATCGCGATGTAACGCTGTGCAGTCGAATCCGGTTCTCTGGAAGTGCATGCCGTCGAGCAATCTGCAAAACATCTTCAACATCCTCAACCGACACCTCAGCCTTTCGGTTCTCATCCGCATCTGCAATCCGATGTTCCCCAACGGAAACCATACAACCCGCATCGCCTCCGCTTAAAACCAACACCACCGAATGGATCGATTTTCGTGTGTTTTTTTCAGCTGCTTTAAGCGCTTTCCGAACCGCAACAATTGCCTCGTCACGATTTAATATTTCGCCTTTACGAATACCCTCCGAGGCAACCTCACCATATCCTAGAATCGAGACACTTTGATCGCTTCGCACCTCTCCCACCAGACAGCGTATCTGAGAACTTCCTATCTCCAACACCGCTGTAACTTCACCCGCCATCCATATCCTCAAAAATAACGTACAGGAACTTTCACAGAATCAACCGTTAAATCCGCCCACTTAATCCGACGACCCTGACCCTCCGCAACTTTAATAATTGTCGCAAGTTTCTTTAAACGTGGTTGCAACGAAAAACGCGGCAACCGGACTTCTGCGCCCCCTTTTAAGGTAAGTTCGAGATAATCACTGTGCTTCACACTCACCTCTTCAAGCTCTATATAGCGACTCAAACTACTAGAACTCTCTATAATCGAAATAGTCTGCAGCGCATACTCTACATCCCGGTCGCTCATCCGCTTTCCAGGCCGTGTTTCTTCGCGTACACCCCGAATTAACGGCAAACCAGATAAAGAACGCTGAAAAGGCAGCACCACACCAAACCGATCCACAAGAAAAGGATATCGTAAAAAAGACTCACCCATTAACTTTGCCACCGGATAGCGCTCTTTTACCCGAATAATTAACGTATGCGGAAGATCTCGTTCAAGATACACCGACTCAATTCGAGAAACCTCCATCAAGCGCTGCTCAATCTCCTGAAGCGATGTTGCAAACAGATTATCTCCCTCCCTAACCTTCGCCATCTCCCGAATAAAATCTTCCGTTAGCTTGCCTTCGCACTCTACCACCAGCTGCTGAATCTCAAACCGGGGGTTCTCAGCGTACAACTTTCGATCTACCCATGAAAATCCTTCACGAATTCCCCAGACAAGAGCAACGAGCATCAACACCAGAACAAAAATCGACAATCCACGCCGCACCCAAACTGCAGTATTTCGAGACGAGCCGCGTCGCCCCTTAATCACTAATTTTTTCTGACCTTTCTTCTGCACCATATGTTGTTCCAAGATGAGCGACATTCTAGAAAAAAAAGATGCACAATAAAACCTCAGAGTGCAGGTTTCATTCCGCGCACGTTCAGCTGATACGTTGTTCGTCCCTGCCAGACATTTTCTTCAAAAACAAAAGCAACATCCAACCTGCCTGCCGGCACCTCCGCCAGTAAAACATTAAATGCAACAGCAGAAAGCGGCTGATTCATCCAATCCAAAGTAAACCGTAGATGCTTGCCGGCCATAACCCTTGGTTCCCCTACTATACGCGCTCCAGATATTGCAAATATAGGTTCTCGGAACGCCTCCCCAAACGGCTCCATTTTACTTAATTTATTGAAAAAATTTGCATCTAGCTGATCTTGCTCCACCCACGCATCTATCTCGAGTATATGAGCTGGTTCTCCATCACCCATTTGCTTCCCAGCAGCGTGCTCAAACGCAGCGGAAAACGGATCTATCTGATCTGGTTTTATCGTTAAGCCTGCCGCCATTCGATGCCCACCGAACCGCTCCAAAAAATCCGAACAACTAGCTAGCGCCTCCAGCAAATTAAAACCATCTACACCACGAGCAGACCCCTTTGCTGTCCCATCCGGCTCAACGGTAAGGAGCACTGCTGGCCGATGATAATGTCGACTCACCCGCGATGCCACAATACCCAGCACCCCATGATGCCAACCCTTCTGTGCACATACCATTGCCGATCCACTTGTACGTCCCAGATTCTCCAGCTGCGCAACAGCCTCCTCGTAAATACGACTCTCTATCGAGCGACGCTCCTCATTCAAGCGATCCAACTCAGTTGCCAGCTGATAACACTCGTGCTGATCATCACTAACCAATAACTGTAACGCTTTCTCTGCCGAACGCATACGCCCTGCCGCATTCAATCGAGGCCCCAGCTGGAATCCACACATTCCACAAGTAGGATTGGACGTAACATTCACCTTGTCCAATAGAGCCCGCAAACCCAGCCACTCTGTCCGCGCCATCTGCTCCAAACCATACCGTACAATCATTCTATTTTCACCGCTCAGCGGCACCATATCCGCCACCGTAGCCAACGCCACCAAATCCAAGACAGTCCGCAAATCGATATTCTTTGACAACAGGTCACCTCTTTCGCGACCCCGTTTCACAACGCCATGCATTAATTTGAACGCCACACCCGCGCCGCACAGCACTTTATTCTCTTCAATCATTTCCACCTGTGGATTCAACATCGCATATGGCTCCGCCCGCTCTGCGGCTGGTTGATGATGATCCGTTACAATTACATCGATCTGTTGTGCCGATGCACAACTGACTTCCTCAACCGAGTTGGTTCCGCAGTCAACTGTGATACAAAGCGAAGGAGAAAAATGCTCAACCATTCTAGCTAGCACCGCCTGCGTAAAACCATACCCCTCATGAATCCGATCAGGTATGACGGCTTCCACTCGCAATCCCAATGCCCGCAATATACGCACCAGCAAAGCCGTCGAGCAGACACCATCTACATCATAATCCCCCAGTACTACAACCTGCTCCTCACGCTCCTTTGCCAGCCAGATGCGTTCGACCGCTCGATTCATATCCGCAAATTCAAACGGATCCGATAGATCCTGTAAACGCGGAGTAAAAAATTGCTGAACTTCATTCGCATCATCAAAACCGCGATCAGCCAATACTTCAGCCACCGCTAGCGGAAGATCACAAGCTTCCGCCAAGCACTTCGCTACGTGCCGATCAACCCGTTTTGATCTCCACTCAGGTGCATCCTGCATCCCATTACTCCAAAAAAAACGCCCCGTTGAACGAGGCGTATGAACGTTATTTTAATCCGCTTAAGAAACCTTCTCCTGCTTATGCCACAGCAACATTACAGGCGTTGCTACAAATATCGATGAGTACGTACCCACTAATATACCAATCAACAATGCCAACGCAAAATCCTGCACCGCGCCACCGCCGAATATAAGCAACATAATTACTGTCAACAGGGTGGTCAACGAAGTTAGAACCGTACGGCTAAGAGTGCGGTTAATCGCCAGATTAGCAACCTCCGCATACTGCTTGCCTTTGTTCATCTGCAAATCTTCCCGAATACGGTCAAATACCACGATCGTATCGTTCACCGAATAGCCCACAATGGTCAGCAACGCTGCGATAATCGGCATGCTTAACTCGTTCCCCAGCAAACAGAACAAGCCAACGGTAATCAATACATCATGCGCCAACGCCGCAATTGCACCCATCGCAAAAGCAAACTCGAAGCGAATCGAAATGTAGACAATAATACCAAGCAGCGCAAAAATGATCGCCTTCAAGCCCCGGCTCTTTAACTCAGCACCAACCTGCGAGCCTACACTATCGTTCTGAATATCCAAATAAGCTCCCGGCAGCCCTTTCACAGCCGCAAGCGCTGCTTCAGCCTCTGCACCGCTCGCACCAACTTTCACTTCCAGAAACTCTTCACCATCCAATGAACTTTGATAAGCGATATTCGCATTAGCATATCCTGCATCCGTAAGCGCCTGCCGAACAGACTCAATATCCTGCTTCTCTTCAAACGAATAGGTAATTACTGTACCACCCGTAAAATCTACACCGAAATTATCATTCCCCTTGCCGACAAAAATAATCCAACTAACCGCAATCAAAACAATCGAGAGCACTGCCGCTGGTTTCCGAGCTGCCATGATATTGAATTTCGCATTCTGCAAAAAAGGAATCGACAGCATTTTCAACGATTTCAACGCATTTGCATCAGCCAATGAATTGAAGAACAGTCGAGTCATGATCAGTACCACGAACATACTCACTAGAATACCCGCACTCAACGTTACGGCGAATCCCCGAATCGGACCGCTACCCTGCCAAAAAAGGATAATAGCCGTAAGTAGTGTTGTTACATTCGCATCCAAAATCGTACTGAATGCCTTATTATACCCCGCGTTAATCGACCCTGAAATAGACTTGCCTACCTTCCATTCTTCCCGCATACGCTCAAAAATGAGCACGTTAGCATCCACTGCCATCCCCACCGTCAACACGATACCCGCAATACCGTAGAGCGTTAACGTAGGCAGCGACACCGCGCTACCCTCCAGAGAGCCCGATAACACGCCAAGGAATCCCGCCGATAGCACCATACCCACCGGTAATAAAATTAGAACAAATAGCAACGACAGATCCGCGATTACGCCCGACACCAAGTAGTAGAACATCATAAACAGCAGCACGGCAATACCGCCATAGACGATCGCCTTCACGCCGCTATCAATCGAATCCTGACCCAATGTCGGTGCGACCGTCCGTTCCTCAATAATACTCACCCGACCCGGCAATGCACCCGCTCGCAGAACATTTACCAACCGCCTGGCCTCCGGCACTGTAAAACTGCCTGAAATCTCTGCCGTACCTCCATAAATCGCCTCATTAATCCGCGGCGCAGAATAGAGCTTATCATCCAGAATAATCGCCAAGCGCCGGAATGCACCCTCCGCCGTCGGGCTATTCTGCTCTGTTACTCGTGCAAATGCTTTCTTACCCTCTGAATTAAATTCCAACGAAATCGCTGGCAAACCCGTCATCGGTTCATAACTCACCGCAGCATCTTTGACAGTATCTCCACCTAGCTGGCGACGTCGCTCGACATACTCCGGACGATACACCGTAGAGCCATCCTGCAACTTCTCTTCCATCAACATAAAATCAGCTGGCTTACTTCCAAACCGTTTCAATCGACTATAAAAAGCACGATCCAATTGATCATCAGTTAACACAGAGCGATCACGCACATACAACGGTCCACTTCGGTCCTGACCGACCATACGAAAACCATTCGGGACACTGCCCGAAGCTACCAATGCATTGACCCACGCATCACTTTCAGGATGAACCAGCTTAAAGCTCAACACCGCATCTCGCGACATTTGAGCTTTCGCTTCCGCTCTAGTATCGGCATCCGCTCCCGGCAGTCGCACAACAATGCGCGCATCCCCTTCCGGATAAATCTCCGGCTCCGCTGTACCCAACACATCAATTCGGTTTCGAATAACCTCCACCGCAATCTCACGCACCGCCGTCACTTGATCACGCAAGGCAGATTCCGAAATCATCTCCGCATTATCAGCCTCACCCGACTCGACCATTTTACTGGCCACATCCTCGGCATCCACTTCAACGACAAAACTTGATCCGCCGCGCAAGTCCAGACCCAACTTAACCTTCTGATCCAGTGGCGTCACAAGCGCAAACGACCAAATCACCAAAAACAGTAACAGCAACCACTTCCAAAGTTTATTTTTATCCATTGTAACTTCCTTGATCTAGCGACCGGCTTCCAACTCTGCCGGCACCTCGTCTTTCTCTAAAATTTGTGAAATCGCAGCCCGAACCGCTTCAACCTTCGTATTCTCTGCAATGCGAATCACGACCGTATTCTCCTTCACATTCGTCACTTGACCTATGATCCCACTCGTCAACAGCACACGCGATCCACTCTGAACCGACTCCAACATCTGCTTGCGCTCCTTCTCACGCCGCTTCTGCGGCCGGATCATCAAAAAATACATAATCGCGAAAAGAATCAGCATCATAATTGGAAACTGAAAAGGGGAAGCCTCCGGAGTAGTTGCCGGCACCGCGTTTGCTATAATCATCATTTCATTTATCATTTTGTCTCTTACTCCTCTGTGCCCTGCACATGCTCTTTCATAACCGTCTGGTAACCCGCATGAAAATCAGCCCGAAATTGTTCAAAACAACCCGTCTCAATTGCCATACGCATATCCTTCATAAACTCTAGATAACAATGCAGATTATGCATTGTCACCAATCTCAATCCTAAAATTTCTCCCACATTCAACAAATGCCTAACGTAAGATCGCGTAAAATGCCGACAGGCATAACAGGCACATCCTACTTCCAACGGCCGCTCATCATCACGATACCGCGCCGCCTTCACAGGATAGCGCCCACGCCGCGTTGAAACAGTCCCATTGCGTGCCTGCCGCGTCGGCATCACACAATCAAACATATCCACGCCCCGTGCAACCGACTCCACCATCTGCGACATCTCCCCCACGCCCATTAAATAGCGCGGTTTTCTTGCCGGCAAATGACTCACCGTATCATCCACACCTCGCAAGATTAACTCCTCCGGCTCCCCGACGCTCACACCGCCGATCGCATAGCCCTCAAAATCCATCTTCACCAGCGCTTCCGCACAGGACTCACGTAACTCCGCAAACACCCCCCCCTGCACAATGCCAAACACAATCTGCCCTTCCGCACGAGGAGTTTCCCTGCAAATAGCTGCCCAATCTAGGGTTCTCTTAACAGCTTGGCAAGCGTAATCCTTTTCGCACGGATACGGCGGACACTCATCAAAAACCATCGCAATATCCGATCCCAACAACCGCTGAATTTCCATTGACTCCCGAGGTCCAATGAAATGCCGTCGCCCATCCGAATGAGACTGAAACGAAACTCCCTCATCCGTAATCGTATTTCGCGCTCCCAGACTGAACACCTGATAGCCCCCACTATCCGTCAATATAGCCCCATCCCAACCCATGAACGAATGCAACCCACCCCGACGGTCAATCAACTCTGGGCCCGGACGGTCATTCAAATGATACGTATTTCCCAGCAGAATCTCGCAGCCCAACTCCTCCATCTCCAACGGAGACATCCCCTTCACCGTTGCCTGCGTACCCACCGGCATAAACACCGGCGTCTCCACCGTCCCATGTGCCGTATGCAAACGCCCCCGCCGCGCCCCGCTCGACACGTCTTCTCCTAACAATTCAAACGTTCCTATCGACATATGCTCATCACCAAAGCCCACTACCATGCGTAAAATTATCCTACAAACCAAGCAGGAAGCATCGAAGGTTCAACTTGCTTTCTTCACAACGAACATTAGACTACACAATCAAAACCTACTCTGGAAAAGATACATGACTAAACAACTATTATCCTCACTCATCCTTCTCAGCCTCGTGCTGCCCCCGGATCTCTATTCGCAAGGCATCCCCACTCCCGGCTTCGCCCCTCAGCCCCAAAAAGAACAAGAACTCCAATCCTTCCGCTTTGAAGGCGCCGATATCGACACCGTTATGACCCAATATTGCGAATGGACCGGAAAAACCTATCTCAAAACCGACGCCGTCCAAGCCACCATCACCCTCAAAGTTGACCGACTTACAACCGCCGAATGCATACAAGTCGTCGAAGCCATCCTCGCCATGAACAACATCGCCATTGTCCCCTTCGGTGAAAAATTCATTAAAGTCCTTGCCGCCGGCGCCGGCGACCTCGTTGGACAAGGCATGGAAATCAACCTCGACCCCGAACTTGTTATTCCCAACAGCGACGACTTTGTCACCACCGTTATCCCCCTTAAAAACGTTCAAATCCAAGAAGTACAAGCCGCCGTTCAGCACGTCCTCCACACCTACGGAAAGATTCTCACGCTTGAGCGCAGCAACAGCATCATGATCACCGATACCGCTGCCAACGTAAATCGCGCCCGTGAACTCATCGAATTTATCGACCAAGCCACAGCCCTAATCGAGCAACGCATCTATAAAATCGAACACGCCGACGCCATCGAAATTGCCG
>CAXGYR010000028.1:0-17221 GCA_964014015.1 uncultured Kiritimatiellaceae bacterium | reverse complement strand
ACCACCCGCCATCAGCCGAGGCACACTTCCCTCCGGTGCAACAGCGGAGAGCCTTCCCAGTATACCCCCCAGTTGCTCCGCAGCATCCAACACACCGGATGCTGCTACCGCCACAACCGCTTCTGCAATCGGTTCGCGATCAGCATCCACCCAATAAGCAGGCCACATCATCCGACGCGGCTCAATTTTACCCTCATCGTTGCGAACATATACCGGCTCAACAATATGTGGAGACTCAGTAAACCACTGCGCTCTACCATAAATCCCTAACCGATTCGCCCGCGATGTTCGAATCCGATGTGGCTCCTCCGCCGGAGACAAACCAGAATGACACGCTGTACAGGTCATCTTTTCAAAATGAATCGGAGGCATCCCCTTATGATACGCAATCGGAGCACCCGCTTCCCCTGCAATTGCTCCTTCCTCCATATGACAAGCCGCGCAACTCATCGTATCATCAAGCCCCCGCTTCATGATATGATCCTCACCGTTCTTATGGCAACTCACACACGAAAGCCCCGCCGCCGTGTGTACGTCCACATGAACATCAACACGCTCAACACCCACCGGATACGTAGAGTGGCACTGCAAACAATTTTGATCGCGCGGCTTATCGATATCGAACCATATACGGTGCTTTGCATCAAACTGCGTCAGGTCATAATCCACCGCCGGCGGCACCCGATAAGTCGAATCATCCGGACTACCTCCCATATAAGGATCCCACCAGTCCGGCATCCGCGATGCCATTCCCCCCACATCACCAATCCCCGCGGCTGCCGTCGCAGCCCACCGGAAATTTTCACGCGCTATTTGACGAGCCCACTCCGACAAATCCTGCTTATGAGACTGGTTATGACACGCCAAACAGTTCATCTCAACCGAACCCGACACATCCCAGCGCGCCTCTACATCCTCCATATCCTCATCACTCGGCATCAACGCTCCCCCTCCCGCATGATGCCGCCCAAATTGTTTCGTAAATTCCCATGTCGATAACGACAACCGATCAGCCGGCAGCTGAACACCCTGCGCCTCATCTACCGCAATCCACGGTTCAGTCGGTCGCCCCTCTCCAGCACCCCCAAAATGCGTACCGCGATGAATCGTATCGATATCATGACAGACCCCACAGGTCATAGTAGCCGAAAATGGCAATCCATCCTTCATCGTGGGAATAATCGGCGACCCCTCCTCATCCAGCAGCGGTATACGATGCACCGGCACCGTCCGACTGCCATCATACTCACTTGAGGCAACCGCACACAAACTACTGCATATGATTAAAAACGAGAGCGCTTTTTTCACACGTGGAAGTCCGATGCCGAAAATGTGATTTTTTGATTACTCGCAACCGCCCGGTTGACCGCCAACACAGCAACCGCCGTTTCGTACCCCTTCTCACCCGGACAATTCAACGGTGTACCAAAGCGGATCGCATTAAAAAAGTTCTCCAGATGCGGTTGATGCGCCGGCTTAGTTAACTCAATGGGTAGGGGCCAAGAACCAGCCGCCTCCGTCACCCGAACATCTACCGATACATCTTTAGTGCTATTTTTTGAATACGCTTCAACCACCGGTTTAATCAGCCCTCGAGCCGCCACCGAATCCCACTCCTTCGCATGTGCTTCACGCAATGCCGCATTCCCCCGCTGCGGTACTTCCGCAATTTCAATTGTACCCTCCGTACCCCGAAAAGCTTCGGAAAAGCTTCGGTGCCCCGTCGTTGTCTGCGTTTCATAAAAAGCACGCGCCACACCCTCCGGCGTCTCAAATTCATAAATACACATCACATTATCATACCACTCCCGATGCGTGTAATAATCCGAACCGCCCGAAGCAATCACTGAAACCGGATGCGTCTGCCACACCCACTCAAACAGATCAATCTGATGCGAACCCAAATCAACAATCGGCCCACCGCCATACTTCTTAAACCAGCGCCAATTACGGAATTCACTCATTGAGTTATACCCATAGGCATCCAGCGTCGTCGCATCAATCTCGTACCGTTTTGGCCAGCCAATATCCTCCGCCTTCGCCCGATTCCATTGAGCCGAAGCCGTCGTAACCGACCCCAATAACTTTTCCTGATGAATCAATTTTTCAATCGCATGAATATAACGTGGATTCGATCTACGCTGATGCCCAATTTGCAACAGCTTACCCGTCCGCTTTGCCGTACGCACCATACTCGCCGCTTGTTCCAGCGAGTTAGACATCTCCTTCTCACAATAAACGTGCAGTCCCGCTTCTAGACACGCATTCGTATGCTCCGCATGCACCCAATCCGGAGACGCCACGAGTACTGCATCCAGCTTATCACCTTCAGCCGCGAGCATCTCTTTATAATCCTCATAGACCGCCACTTCCTGCCCATATTTCTTCAGATAGCGTTGCGAATAGCGTTGCGAATAGTTCCAAATATCACAAACCGCAACAAAACGTATATCCGGAATCCGTAGACAAGACTCCGTCAAGATGCGTCCCTGCGCCCCGGCACCAATCAGTGCAATATTTAACTGCCCCGGATTCTTTTTTGCTGCCAATAGAGCATTCTCAACCGCGGAAGCACGCATGGAAGCCAACACACCTCCCGCCACAGCCGCTGATTGCATAAACTGATTTCGATTCATTTCCATTCACCATCTCCACTCATCGGTTCGTCCCCCCCCATCCAGCACTCTTTCACTCCGCTACTAACCACCATTTTCTTTGATTCTACGATTCATTTCGTTGAGCAGTTTCTTATCTTTCGTCATACTCTTAATTCGTTTCAAAATAGGCAACGACTCTTTCTTTAGCTTCCATGACGATGTAACATCGCACAGTGCCAACGTTGTCTCCGCAAACACAGCATCATGTTCGACAAGCTCTACGAGAAAAAGCATAACCGGTCGTTCTTTATGTTTTTTAACACAACTAATCACACTCAACAAATCCGTTTCCCGGTCACTTACCGCCACCACGTTACGAGCCATTTTTACACACGCCTCTGCATCGTTCAGACTATTCGCCAACCGAATGTATCCACGCATAGCAATTACACTATGCACCTCTATCTCCGCTGTGTCCGCAATTTCGAGGAGCTGATCCGCCACCTCCAGACTATTCCAACTTGAAAGCCCCCGAATCGCCGCATCCGTCAACGCCGCATCTTGACTTGAAATGGTCTGGCTCATCAATGCACGGACCTCCTCGCCTCCCACGCTGCCCAATGCCCGGAGTAGCGCATACTTACTCTCGCCCTCCGCCTGCTCATATGCCCGAATCAGCTTCGTGCCACATAGCGCTCGGTCTTGCTGCTGAACCGCCGCGACTCCTATCGACTTTTCAATAGCCTCCATCTGTTTTTTTGAAGTCGCCTGCAGCATCAACTCTCCATACAGGTCAAAATCATCTTCTACTAGCACCTCCGCCAATGCATCAATAGCTGCCTTGCTTTCCCGGCTCCAAGAACCCTTTGCAATAGCAAACAGTGACTTCTTAGACTCAGTGGCTCCGCGCGCTGCCAATAGCTCAATACATTTGATTCGAATCGACTCCTTACGCGCCTCGCCTAACTCCTTAACCAATAGACGATTGACCTCATCGCCCTGCATCACCGACAAAGCCTCAAATGCCGCTGACTCGTCTACTCGACGTATCAAATACGGAATGAAGCCGGCATCACCATTAACTCCCATACCACGCAAAGCCGCATCCTGAACGAGTGGAACTGACTGCTGCGCAGCGCTCAAAAGCACCTGATGCACTTCCACATCCGACCGCGGCGAAAGAATTTCCAACACCGCAATTTGATCTTCCTCACACAGTGAATCGAACAACGTAATCAAAACCGATGTTGGCAGCTCACGCAGTAATCCCAATGCCGTTTTCCGTACACGATAATCCGTAGCATCCAACCGTGCTTTAACGCCTACCGCAGCAGCAACAGGTTCATATTCAACCCAAGCTAGTAGCGCTGCCATCTGGATATTCTCGTCTTTATCTTTCAACATTGTTTTGCAGAGGCTAATCGCATCTTCTACTTCAAACGCATCCACACAGCGTAGCAGCGCCACCTTTCGAGAAAACTCCAGCGCCTTACCAACCTTCGCCTTTGCCAATGCTCGCCCTGACGAAACATTTCCTACATTACCCAACGCCTCAATCGCCGCCGCCTTGACCCGCTCATCTTTATGCTTCAGCTGCTTCACCATCACTGAAACCGCCATCTCGCTCCGGCGTTGACCCAGCGTACCCAATAAGCCGATCACCTGATCTGCATCTGCGCCCTTGAATGCAGCGACCAGTGCCTCATCAGCTTTCGGTGTCTGAACTCCTTGCAAAACCAGTCGCGCATAGTGCCCTAATGCATCATCTTGTAAAAATGATGCCAGTACCGACACCGATTTTTCAGAAGCTACATGCATCAACATCCGGCAAGCATACCGTTTACCTGCTACAGTCGCGGAATCCTGCTGCACAATGTCCAGTAATTGCTCTTCAATCTTCGGGCGCTCCTGTGCCGATGCACGAAAGACAAACGCATCAATCGCTGCCCGTACTTCCTGACCATCCTCTACCTGTAGAGAGTACAAATCATCTAGCGGCGTCTTAATTGAATCCGGTACCTGGTAATCACCCAACGCATATTGAATGCCCGCCAAATAATGCTCAAGAACTGTGCGATTCCAGAATACGGCGTGATTGTGCCCCAACGAACAGTAAAACACCCTACCATCGCCCTCGCGACGCACCCATGTAATACCAAAATCGTTATCGGTCCGTTGCAATAAATTCGGCTTACCACCCTTCACGGCTTTGGTATCCGGATCATCCATATCCAAACTGGTTAGAATCCGCTGATTTTCCCGCGAATAGGGATCTTTGAACTGATAAATCTCATCTTGGATACGGAACGCTTCACCATGAAAGCAGGCATTGATCGGATGATTAGGTTCGTCCAACTTAATTTGAACGGTGCAGCCTGCCGTCCACGGATGTCCACAGAATAGACCACCCATCATCTTAGCGCCAGCTTCCCACTTATAAAAATTATCTGTTGCCGCATGGATTCCGATAATACCTTTGCCGCCTCGTACAAAGTTCAACAGAGCATCCCGTTGTGCTTCGGTAGGTTCCAATCGCGTTGTGCTCAACAGCATGACGGCATCGTATCGCGCCAGATTGGCAGGCGTGAAATCCGAGAGATCACGAGTTTCGTCTATCTCATATGCACCGGTCTTCTCTCCCATCAGGCGAATCGCAGCGGTACCCGCTGGGATCGACTTATGCACAAATCCCTCACAGCGCGTAACCACCAAAATTTTACGCGGTTTCTCAATTTGAACCGGCGCCGACTCCGGAAGAGCCTCCTTAATTTTTTGTATATGCTCCGCACTAGCAGCGCCTTGCTCGTTCTTATTCGGTAATGCCAATGCGGAATAAACCCCCATGCAAACCGATAGCATAACACCCAGCATCCGAACCTGTTTTTTATTTATCATCATGTAAATCACCTAATAATATCTTACAATGTCCATGGTTCACGATACGCCCGCGTCAATAGCGCAGAAGCTCCAGGATCCCCCAGAATTTTCTCCTTCACTGGATCCCAATGAATCGTCCGCCCCGTATAAATTGCCACTTCACCCAACAATCCCGCGCTGATAGAACGATGTCCAATTTCAGCCGTACAAACACACGGTTTACGTGTACGAACCCCATCCAAAAAGTTATGATGATGATCACGACTCTCATACAAGCGCACGCCACTTGAAGGAATCGTATCTTTCAAAATACTTGGATCACTTGCCTCAATCTTCGTACGGGTCACCAGAATCCATCCTTCTTCGCCCACAAAACGAACGCCCACCGGAAACGTATTTGAAACGCAGATGTGTTCTCCACCGGCATAGCGCAGATCGAAAGTGAAATTGGTGATCACGTTGAAGAAATTATTATCACTATATGAACCAGTACCTGAAATCTCAACCGGACCGGTCTCATCCAGCCCTAAGCCCCAATGCGCAATATCAATATTGTGACCCGACCAATCGGTAATCTGTCCACCCGAAAAGTCCCGTACCCAGCGCCAGTTCCAATGCGGCCCACCGTCACCATGACCAAAGTCCCGGCAAGGTTGATCCGGAGCCGGACCCAACCACATATCCCAATCCAGTCCATCCGGCACCGCGATTGGAGCCGCTCTACCGCCGCCGCCACCGCCCGGCAAGCCCGACTCGGCGCGAATAATTTTACCGATCCGACCATTGCGAACCAACTCACATGCCATGCGGAAACGACCATCCGAACGTTGTTGACTCCCGGTCTGCCATATCACTCCGTTGCGCTCCACCGCATCCACAATCGCCCGACCTTCCGGAATCGTCCGTGAAAGTGGCTTCTGTCCATAAATATCCATGCCAGCATTCGCCGCCGCCACACAGATGATACCGTGCCAGTGATCCGGCAACGCATGAAAGACCGCATCAATATCGCGCCGTGCCAGCAATTCGCGGTAATCGTTATACGAAGCGCAATCCTGATTGCCATACGTCTGATCGATTAACCGCTTAGCGTTTCCACGATGCCGCGCATCCACATCACAAACCGCTACCAGCTGGGTACCGGGTGCATTCAGAAACCCCCTTAAATTTCCCATGCCCATTCTACCCGTACCAAGCCCCCCGATCGTAATTCGATTACTCGGTGCATTCGCGCCCAACACAGACGCCGGTATAATCGATGGAAAACCTATCGCTGCACCCGTTAAAGCAGACGATTGCAACATACCACGCCGTGATATTAATGTTGGCGCCATGCCATTTCTCCTAATTGTCAAATGCTTCATCAAAAACGCGATCCGACTTCGTGAAGTCGACCTGCCGAACGTATGCACACGACTCGGTCGCACCCTGCACCCGATCCATCATCGCATCTTCCCACTCCACCGATAGCGGACCCGTATAATTCATGGCGTTCAATGTACGAATAATTTCCTCAAACTGAACGTCTCCACGACCCATGCTGCGAAAATCCCAGCCTCGACCCGGCGTGCCAAAATTAAGATGTGATGCCAATATACCGCTCTCACCATCCAACGTGACTGCCGTATCTTTCATGTGAACATGATAGATACGGTTCGGAAACTCTTTCAAAAATCGTACCGGATCAACTCCCTGCCATTGCAGGTGCGATGGATCAAAGTTGAACCCGAACGCCTTGCGATTCTTAACTGCCTTTAATGCGCGGCGAGCCGTCACGATATCATATGCAATCTCGGTAGGATGCACTTCCAACGCAAAACGAACGCCGCATTCATCAAATACATCCAAAATCGGATTCCACAGTTTTGCAAACGACGCGAATCCATCGTCGACCATCTTAGGAGGAACCGGCGGAAAAGAATATAACAGATGCCAAATGGATGAACCCGTGAAACCATTCACCACCTTCACACCCATATTTTTAGCCGCACGTGCCGAATTTTTCATCGTCCGAATCGCCCACTTACGCTGCCCCTCGGCATCACCCGCCAACTCTGGAGGCGCGAAAATATCAGAACGCCCATCGTTATTCAAATCACAGACCAACTGTCCTGCCAAATGATGACTAATCGCATGCAGACACAAACCATGATCGGCCAACAACTCATGCTTCTCTATACAATACTTCTTCGACCGCGCTGCCTTATCCACATCCATATGATCGCCCCAGCACGCTAGTTCGACACCATCATATCCCATCTCTTTGACCATCGGTGCCAACTTCTCCAACGGAATATCTGCCCACTGCGCAGTAAACAATGTAACCGGTCTACTCATCTCATAACTCCTATCCTTGATATCAAATTAAACATTCACCCACGCTGCACCCTTGCGACTACTTTCAACAACCGCCTCAATGAACTGCATCCCACGTACCCCGCATGCGATGCCCGGAAAATCCCGCTCAAGCTCTGTCGCCTTCCGGCGTTCTTGTTTTGCTCTAACCGTATCGGCAAAGTTGCAATAGTTATTGGCAAACGCCTCTAAGAATGCTTCCGGATGCCCGAAAGGCAGCCGCGTTGCGCGACCCGCTGCCGGCGATTTCGCTACCACATAATCATTACCACGCTTCCAAATTTCCGTCGGCGCATCCAAACGATCCACCTCGAGCCAATTAGGATGCTCCTGCTTCCAGGCCAAACTGCCATTCTCACCATGCACCCAGATCGCCAGATTATTCTCCTGCCCAATTGACACCTGGCTGGCATGCAGAAGTCCTTTCGCTCCTTTCGAGAAGCGCAACAGACAATTTCCATCGTCATCTAGCTTACGCCCCTTCACAAAGGTCGACAAATCAGCAGCGACAGAACGTATTTTTAATCCACTAATATACTCCGCCAGATTCGCCGCATGCGTGCCGATATCCCCCATACAACCCGCCGCACCACTCCGCTTTGGATCCGTTCGCCACCCAGCCTGAATCGATCCCTCCTGCTCAAGTGGACGAGCCAGCCAGCCCTGCGGATACTGCACGACAACCTTTCGAATCGCACCCAACTCACCGAGCTTCACCATATCCCGTGCTAGCTTAACCATCGGATACGCCGTGTAATTATGCATCAAACCAAATACACGCCGCGTTTTCTTAACGACCTCTTTCAATGCCTCAGCCTCCGAAACATTAAGCGTAACCGGTTTTTCACACATTACATCGAATCCCGCTTCCAACGCCGCCTTAGCAATCGGAAAATGACTGTGATTCGGCGTAACAATCGAGATAAAATCTATTCGCTCATCAGCCGGCAAAGCACACTCCTGCTCAATCATCGTTTGATAATCCGCATACACGCGCTTGCGATCAAGTCCCAGCTCGCGGCCTCTCTCTCGAGATTTTTTTGGCTGCGAACTAAATGCACCCGCCACGATTTCAATTTTTCCATCGAGACGAGCTGCCTGACAATGAACCTGACCAATGAAGGCACCCGGCCCGCCACCAACCATTCCCATTTTTAGTTTTTTTGCAGACTCCGGCATGACTATTGATCCTCATTCACATCAACCGCGCGATACCCTCCGCGGAGTTTAAAACCAATGTGAATTGCCACAAAAACGGCCAGAACAATCAAAGCAAGGTAAGAGATTGATTTAAAAGCGGCTCCCGCTCCCGCACTATCCAACTGCCCACCCATCACCGGCAGCACAAAGGCAATCGATGCCATCCCGGCACCCCCCATAACATTCAATGCCAACGCTCCCCCTTTAGGAAATCGTTCCGCCACAATTCCCAGCATCGTCGGCCAGAAAAAACTTTTACCTACACCAAAAATCGTCGCCGCCAAGAAGGCGATGCCTGTTGACGCACCTGCGGAGAGCGATCCTAACCAAAAAAGCCCTACAAACGTCAAAATCGAGCAACCGATCAAAACCAAAAAGGGCGAGAAGCGGTGCACGAGCTCACTACCGAAATATCGGATGAAAAACATCAAGCCCGCCGTGTAGCAAAGGAAGATAATTCCTTCCATACCCGTCAGCTCTTTCATCATCGCTGGGAACCATTGATCAGGGCCTAATTCCACTGCAGCAGTTAACCACATCAAGGCAAAAAGTAAGAGGTAGAGTGGTTTTAACGTTCCTTTCACCATATCACCAAACGAAACCGCTGCAGCAACGCGCTCAGTCTGCGGATACGGACGCAAAATACACATTATCAAATAGATCACCGCAGGCACTGCAATTGTACCCATTTTCACCTGCCAGACAGCATCCAGCTGCGTCAAACCCAAGGCTAGCAATCCCCCGACAATCATGCCACCCGGCCACCAAGCATGGAGAATATTCAACATCTTACCTTTTTTATCCGGATATACCGTAGCAATAAGCGGATTAATCACACCCTCCACAATACCCTGCGCAATCCCCATAATTAAAAATCCAACATATAAAAGCGTCGTGCCAGGTGTCGCAAAAATACCCGCGACCAACTCGCCATCCGCCACGACAGGTGCCGGTGCTACCAAGATACAACCCAAGCCTGCGAGAAACAAAATACTCGATAAAATATGCATTACCCGCATACCTAACCAGTCCACGGCAACACCACATACAAAAATTGAGAATGTGAAACCCAAAAATGCAGGTGCCCAAATTTTGCCCATCATTTCCGCACTCAGATGAAACTCTGCACTCAGAGCCCCTGAAATATCGCCGCGAATTGCAAAAATCATGGATGTGGTTAAAAGTGAAATACAACTGGCGACAAATAGCCATAAACGGTGCTGATATCTTGTACTACTCATAATTCTACTCCTTCTTTACGAGATACTATTTCAAATACAAACATCTCTACACCCTTCAAAAGGATATATAGCAGATCAAAATAGCGCAGGATCAACGGTAAGACGAGTTAAACTTTAGAGACGCTTGTGACCCAAACGTCGGCGTTCACGGTGTTTACGCCAGAAAGCTCCCTCGTTAAACAAGGGTTCTTCCATAAAATGGCGAGAGCTGACGTAAATTATCACACCCGACACGAGCCATACCCAACCCATCACAGGAAACGTCTTATTCTTGGATGATGGAGTTTTTGAATCTTTTTAAACCACCCAAAAATTATGATCTGCCCTAGGCATTGATTGTGCAGACTTTTTTTCTTGAACGGAATCCACAAGATCCCCCGCTCGGTCTCCATGTTCATTGAAATAGACATGCCCCTTTTCTGATATTATTCGCACATCACTATCCGAGTTCTGCATAGAAGGATATACGACAGGAGAATTATCGATTGAACGAATCTCACCTTGCTCCAACCTAAGATGATCCCCCCAACGAGCTTGACCATCATCTCCCTGCAAAGATAAATCCTGCGCACTAGAAGCACTTACCACCAAAAAAGAATATAATATTACCCATGCTGGACGCATTAAAATCTACACTATTATGCCTCTATATAACAGAGCCTTCGGAAGGGTCAACGCATCTAATAGTTAATATTAATGCGTTGTGTCAGGGCAAGAAACCATCATCCAACCAGAACAAACATAACATTGGAACGCTTTACACCCAATGTGCCCTGCCCTACAAACCACAGACAGACCAAGTTCATCCACATCAAAAATTGCTTGATCATACTAAGAAATATCCCGATTACTCTCCAATATCAACTCATTCTAGTTCCATACATTGACAACCCGTGCAGTTGACGATACCAATTGGAACAGGAGAACTAATTATGGAAATTAGAAGCACGCAGCGAATGGGGCGCCTCGGACACCCCGTTCACGAAATTTACAATCAAGCAGGTGAGAAAATTTACGAAGCCCACGACGAATTAGCTTGTGAATTCTGGTCACCACATCTGCTTGAAACCATTGAAAACCACTCTCAGCTCAATGCTGGTGATATCGAGGAAGTCAGCGAAATCCTACGTCAGTCGTGGCTCATCTGGGGAAATATTGACGACGAAAACCGCATCTATAACCCCGACAAATTTCAACACTTCATTCACACATTCCATCAACAGGAACCAGAAGATCGCTACCTCATCATTCAGGAAATCGTCAGCCTGCTCGGAAAAGGAGTCAACCGATACGGCGAAAAAATGCGCGCCATGAACGATCTTTTAAACGAAAAATGGGACGAACTCATTCTATTCCAAGGCCGCGGAAAACCCAATGCAGATAGTTTAAAAAAAGGGAAAAAACACCTCGAAAATGGCCTTGCCTCTTTTTGCAAAAACAAAGGCCTCTCAAATGAGAACGAAACGCAACTGCGTGCCATTCAGGAAATTTTTCAAGCGGCCCTACAAGAAGAGCACATGATTGTTTTCACTCAAATTTAGTGCGAACCACAACACGCCGGCTTCGCATCCGACGCCAAATCCTGATATGAAAAAACCGCTCCCGAAATCGCTAGAACCACTAACAAAGCGATGCCCAGCCAATTCATCCAACCGGGTAGATTTTTATCCGTCTTGATCAAATCACGCATACGAAACTCCTTTTTGAAAACAGTTAACAGCACTCCCTCAATATCAATAAATATTGCTGAGGATACAACTCTGGAAATCAGAAAAAAGCGCGCGCAGAATACGCACCGGAAACGATATTGCGATTGCCTTTTCAAACCATCCAATGACATAATGTACGCTTCATGAGTAATAACAAACCCCATCTTATTAATCTCTTAACCAAAATCGGCATTGAACCTACCGAACAACTCCATATTCACTTGCAGGAAGCCCACAACCAAGAGCGCCCGCTTCCCGCCTATCTCGCCGAACAACACAACAGGAAAGAAGAAGAGATCCTTCAATCACTCGCCACCGTCATGCACGTACCGTTCGAGCGCCTCAAAGAAATCGAAATAGAGACAGATATACTGGATCGAGTACCACCCAAAGCTGTCTTTCAATTCAACACCATTCCCATACGCGAAGAAAACAACACCCTTCTCTTCGCTACCGCCGACCCCTTCACCTCCGGTCTGATTGATGCCCTCCAACTCGCCACCTCCACTCGTGTACGATTACTGCTAAGCCCCCACGAAGACATCAGCGAAGCCGCTCGCAAATTCTACGGTGTTGGCGCCGAAACACTCGACCAAATGATGGAGAGCAACAGCATCGACCTAGATGACGAAGATGACCTTCTCAAACAAGACCTCAGCGACCTCGATCAAGAAGCCTCTGTTGTCAAATTCGTCAATCAGGTCATATGGGAAGCCTACAAAGATCGTGCAACCGACATTCATATCGAACCAATGGAAACCGATCTTCGCATTCGTTATCGTATCGACGGTGTCCTCCGCGAAACGCCCATGCCCCCCCAACTCAAACGCTTTCAATCCTCCGTTATTTCTCGCATCAAAGTGATGGCTAACATGGATATTGCAGAAAAACGGCTCCCCCAAGATGGTCGAATCAGCATCCGAATTCGCGGCGAAGAGATCGATGTCCGCGTCTCCACCATGCCAACCGTCTACGGAGAAAGCGTCAGCCTCCGGCTGCTCATGCGCGGCGGTGGACTCATCACCATGAGCGATCTCGGGCTGAACGACCATGACAGCCAAATGCTCACCCGCATGATCACCCGCCCTCACGGAATCCTGCTCGTGACCGGCCCGACCGGCTCCGGCAAATCCACCTCACTTTATGCATGGCTCCATACCATCAACTCTGTTGACAAACGCATCATGTCGGCAGAGGATCCCATCGAATACGAAATGGCCGGCGTGAATCAGGTACAGATGCGCCCCGAAATTGGACTTACTTTTTCCAGTGCCCTGCGCACCTTTCTCCGTCAAGATCCCGATGTCATAATGGTCGGCGAAATCCGCGACCGCGAAACTGCTGAAATTGCCATTCGGGCCGCTCTTACCGGTCACCTTGTTTTCAGCACCATTCACACCAACGACTCCGCCAGCACCGTAACCCGCTTGCTCGACATGGGCATTGAACCCTTTCTCGTCTCCTCCTCCGTTGAAGGCATCGTCGCCCAGCGTCTTGTTCGCGGGCTCTGCACCGCCTGCCGTGAGCCCGCAGAGCTGGATCGTACGTTTCTTCTAGAGCACGGGTTTCCAGTAGAAAAAATAACCTCCAAAAATCCGATTTACAAAGCCGTTGGATGCGACGAATGTCGCGGCACGGGCTACCGCGGCCGCTCCGGCATCTTCGAAATTCTACCTATTACCGACGAAATACGCCCGCTCATCGTCGCCAACGCCACCGCCTCCTCTATCAAGCAAGCAGCACTAGCAAATGGCATGAAAACCCTCCGCCAAGATGGTTGGGAAAAAGTACTCAACGGCATCACCACTGTTGATGAAATTCTGCGCGTCACCGAAGAGGCCGAAATCGACGAGAACTAATTCGACGGCGGAAGAATCCCCTCCGTAACCAGCTGATCATCCATCTCCTTCGTCAACGGAATGGGCAGCGGCGGCATTCCCGCCCGAATAACTTCCATCTGGTACTGCCGTAAATTTTCCTGAATCTCCTCACGTCGCTGCGCCTGCTGCGCCGGCGTCAACTCCGGCTCCTTCGGCTTTGGTTCCGGCTTCTGCTGTTGTGCGCGGAATCCCGAACCAAACCGACGCGGCTTCGGCGCCGCTGCCTGCTTAGCCCCTGAGGGAACAGGAGCTTTTGCTAACGAAAAATTGACCCGTACACCATCCCGGTCAAGCGTAGCTGATGACTCATCCATATCTACCGAGAGTAACTGCATACCCCGAAAGCTCTCCCCCACACCCAACATAATACTTTTCGGATCGCCCGGCTTAGCCGTCTTATTCTGAAATCCCGCCCGAATCTCCCCCCGCGTCGTTTCAAAAATAAAACAGAGCCTTAACTCTTTCTCCGCCGCCTTAGCCGCCGCCTGTGCCGCAGCAATCTCCTGCTCCGGCGTCACCGTTGGCACTTCAATCACCAACTCCTGACCAAAGGGCTCCCGTTCCAAAATTACTGTATAACGATCCGTCCCATACGACTCAGCAGCTTCATCAGCAACCACGAACAGCGCCAAGGAATATCCGAAAAGCACCTGTAAACGAATTTTCATATTCATACAAAAAAGGATGGTTCATCCCATCACCAACGTCAAGCACCCAGACCCGCCTTCAACAACCGTTTTATTACGGCAGCGAAAGTTTTCCATTAAAATACTCCACAATGTGGCCCCGATCAATCAACCAGCCTAACGGCTTTAACGCCGTCCGTCCTTCGTCCGAATCCAGTGCTATCCCCGACTGCAACGCCTCCAACAACTGCTCACGCGAATACCCCGGATGCTCCTTCAATACCTCCAGCACCTGCACTACATCCGCTGCCAGCTCTTCCGACTGCAACCTAACTGGCTTGATCGCCGTCACATAATTCACTTTCCCCACCTTAAACATGAAAAGCTTCATATGCCGGAATGCCGCCCGCAATGAATGCGAAAGATTTATGGGAAAACGCCGCTCTTTCACCAGCACCCGATTCACCATCTGCTTCAACACCTCATCTCCGCCACCAAGCACCAATGACAGCGGAACCACTGCCTTCCGTGCTGAAATTACAAGCCCATCGCTCTCCCGAGCTATCCGCTGTTCCGCCTGCTTACGACTCAACAACTCACCCTCCGGCTCGCTTTTAAGCCGATAACGCTCACGCTTTGAAAACGATGTTTTCCAAGCCTCTACAACCTCCTCATCCCGAACCATCTCCAACCAAGCTTTACACACCTCAATCGGATGATCTGCAAAATGGGCACGGTGCCACGCATCTAACGCCTCCCCATAACTATGATGATTCGGCGGTCCAATCAGTGTCCCCGTCTTGGTGCATCGGCTCACCCCCGGGAACTGACCACTCGGCGGCTCAGCTTCCTCCACTACCAACTCAAATAAGTCAGCAACCTGCGCCCCCACCGCATGACTCAGCACCACCGCCTCGTCCGCCCCAACAAACCCAGACTGCTTACACTGAAACAACCGGAAATCAGTCGCATCCTTCTTCACATCAAACTTCACCCGACACGCCTCTACATCCTTCACCAGAATACCCGCCAGATCAAGCAGTGGATAAGCCCGTCGAGTCTTATGCACCTGCCTCACCAATGACGATAAATGCTGTTGATTCGGAAGAATTGTTACCTCTAACGGATAATCCGGCAGCACCACACGCCGCTCACTCCGTTCCGGCGCACGACGCCCACCACTTCCCTTCTTCTCCCTCCTCGAATCCGATGTTGACGCCGTACGACCTCGATCATCTGCACGCTGCGGCCGGCGCGCTCCTTCACGCCGCTTCTCCCCCCGATCCCGCTTTACCGGCTTCTCAAACGAGCGCGAGAAAGAAGCACTATCACCACTCTTCCAATCCGGTCCAAAATCAAGACTTTCCAACGAAGCCATATCCAGCGGCTCATTATCGACAGGTTTCTTCTCTTCCATATTCAACCCCAATTCATCTATTCATTGATGATTAAAAAAATAACCTATACGATTTTAATTCAACTGAAAAGACTCAACACAAACTTGGAAAACATTTAACACAACGCTAAATAAACTAAATATATATTGAAATATCCGGATAAACGGATATATAGAGCCCATGAGCAATAAATTATACCAGTCAACCGACCCAGAATTTTATTCCGAACCCAACGGAAAAAAACTAGCTGAACTACTGCAAAAACGATCCCTCATGCTCGATGGTCCCATGGGTACCATGATCCAGCAGCACCCCCTCGAAGAGAGTGACTTTCGCGGCACCCGCTTTACCGATCACCCCAGCGATCTAAAAGGCAATAACGATCTTCTCACCCTCACCCGCCCAGAACTTATCGAACAGATTCACCTCGATTTTCTCAAATCCGGCTCCGACATCATCGAAACCAACACATTCAACTCTACATCCATTTCACAAGCTGACTACCAAATGGAGCCCCACGTACGCGAACTCAACATCGCCTCTGCACAACTTGCACAACAAGCCATAAATAAAATTCAGCAGCAAGAGCCCGACCGTATTTGCTTCATCGCCGGCGCCATCGGCCCGACCAACCGAACCGCCTCCATCTCCCCCGATGTGAACGACCCCGGCTATCGCGCCGTCACCTTCAACGACCTCGTTGAAGCCTACACCGAACAAGCACACGCGCTCATCGACGGCGGCGTCGACTGCCTACTCGTCGAAACCATCTTCGACACCCTCAATGCCAAAGCCGCACTCTTCGCCATAGAAAATCTATTCGACCAACTCAACATACGCCTTCCCATACTCATCTCCGTCACCATCACCGACAAATCCGGCCGCACCCTCTCCGGTCAAACCCCCACCGCCTTCTGGTACAGCATCGAACACACCCAACCCCTATCCGTCGGCATCAACTGCGCCCTCGGCGCCGAAGAAATGCGCCCCTACATGCAAGAGCTCGCCAACCTCTGCACCTGCCACGTCAGCATATACGCCAACGCCGGTCTTCCCAACGCCTTCGGTGGCTACGACGACACCCCCGAGCAGATGGCCGCTGTCTACAAAGACTACGCTCAAAACCAATTCGCCAACATTTGGGGCGGTTGCTGCGGCACCACTCCCGCACACATCCGTGCCATGAAAGACGCCGTCCTTTCCCACCCTCCTCGCCAACCCAAACCTCGCGATACCCATCCCCGTTTCAGCGGCCTCGAACCCTTCCATGTCGACGAATCCTTCAACTTTGTCATGGTCGGCGAACGCACCAACATCACCGGCTCCCCAAAATTCGCCC
>CAXGYR010000027.1:0-17421 GCA_964014015.1 uncultured Kiritimatiellaceae bacterium | reverse complement strand
GTTTTTGATGTGTTGGCGGAGACGTTTGATAAGACAAGTTTGGGTGCATTGGAAGCGGGGGGACGGGTGAATCTGGAGTTGGCGCTGGCAATGGGTGATCCGTTGGGGGGGCATCTGGTGACGGGGCATGTGGATGAGACGGGGTATGTACTGGCAATTGAGCAGGTGGATCGCGACTGGAAATTTCGCTTTGGGGTTTCGGATACGATGCTGCCGCTGCTGGTGAAGAAGGGTTCGATTGCGATTGATGGCACCTCGTTGACGGTGGCGGAATTGCACGAGGATGGTTTTTCGGTGCATATTATTCCGCATACATTTGCGGAGACGATTTTTGAGGGGTATTCGGTGGGATGTCGGGTGAATTTAGAGGCGGACTTGCTGGGTAAGTATGTGCAGCGGATTATGGAGCAGGGGGGAGCAAGTGTGTATCGGAGTGATGGAGCATCGTGAGGAGGCGTTCGGTATTAATTACGGGGTGTTCGTCGGGTATTGGTCGGGCGACTGCGGAGGTGCTGTCGGCGCGGGGGTGGAAGGTTTTTGCGACGGCGCGTCGGTCGGAGGATCTGGCGTGGATTGAGGAGCAGGGCTGGGTGCCGGTTTCGTTGGATGTTGCGTGCTCGGATTCGATTGCAGCTTGCGTGGAGCTGGTGTTGAACGCGGTGGAGGGGAAGCTGGATGCAGTTGTGAACAATGCGGGTTTTGGTATGCCGGGGGCGGTGGAGGATCTTTCGCGTAAGGCGATGCAGCGTCAATTTGAGGTAAATCTGTTTGGCGCGGTGGAATTGACGAATCGGTTGTTGCCGGCGATGCGGGCGACGGGACGGGGGCGGGTGGTGTATATCAGTTCGTTGGTGGGGCGGATGTCGCTTCCGTTTATGGGGATTTATTCGGCGTCGAAGTTTGCATTGGAGGCGGTGGCGGATGCGCAGCGGGTGGAGCTTTCGATGACGGGAGTGAAGGTGGTGTTGATTGAGCCGGGGCCGATTCAGACGCGGTTTTCGTCGGCGTGTGCGGCGGCGGGTGAAGAGCGGTTGGAGAGTGAGCATTCAAGGTTTGGCGCGGCATATGTGCGTTATTTTGCGCAGCGTAGAGGTGGGGGGATGAGTGAAGATCGGTTTCGGCTTCCCCCGGAGGCGGTGGCGGCGAAGGTGGTGCGGGCGTTGGAGACGGCGAAACCGAAGGTGCGGTACATGGTGACGGTTCCAACGTATGTGGCGGATTTCCTCGTGCGTTTTGTTCCGGTCCGGTGGCGCGACGCGGTGATGCGGCGTCAGGTGCAAAAGCGGTTTGGTTCTGATTAGCGTTGGCGGGCGGTCTCGATGTGACTGAGTAGGACGCTGGCGCGTGGATCGTTCTGTTCTTGAAGCTGTTGGGTGTGCTGCTCGGCTTTATCGAGATTGCCAAGCCGATAGTGGGCGAGAGCGAGCATGTAGCGGGCGTTTATAAAGGTTTCATCGAGTTGAAGTGCGGATTGGCAGGCGTTGATGGTCGCTTCGAAGCTGTTGAGATGGTAGTGGGCGAGTGAGAGGTTGTAGTGGGCGTCGGCTTGGCTGGGATCGAGCTGGATGGCTTGGCGGAAGAGATCTATGGCTTCAGCGTATGCTTGGCGGTTTAAGGCTTTGGTGCCGGATTGGGTGAAGGTGCGGGCTTGTGCGGGGTCGGGCTGGGTGTCGGGTTGTTGCATCTGTTGCTGGATTTGTTGGAGGAGTTGTTTGGCTTCTTGGTGTCGGGGCGTTGGTTGGGTTTGAAGTTGACAAAATGCGGTAAGATTTTTTTTTGCAGCTTGTAGATCATTTAGTTGGTGCAGGTTGAGCATGGCAAGGTTGTAGTGGAGAGGGGCGTAATTGGGATGTGCTTGACGAATCGCTTGGAGTTGTTGACGGATGGTTACGGGACTTTCACCGGCGTTGAGCCGGGCGAGCGGTAGGGCGGTGAGTAGAGCAGGTGATTGATCGGTTGCTTTTTGTTGTGCCTGTTGAAGATGTTTCTGTGCTTGGGGAAGTTGATTGTTTTTGAGGTTGAGAAGTCCGGTAAGAGCGAGATACGTAGGGTTTTCGGGATGCTGGTTGAGAAGATTTTGGAGCAATAGGTTGGCTTCTTCTAGTTGATTGGCACTCAGCAGAGCGATGGCGAGATTGAGCATGAGGTCTTCGGAGTTGGCGCCGAGGGAGATGGCCTGTTGAAACTGTTGAGCGGCGAGTTGAGGTTCGTTTAGCTCCCAGAGGATGAGGCCGAGCTGATTGGAGCGCTCGATTTTTTCGGGGATGGAGATTGTTTCACGAAGAGATTTTTCGAGAAGGGTACGAGCGCGAATTAAATCATTTTTTTCAAGAGATTGGAGCGCGTTTCGGTACTCTTTTTCGCCCGCTTCGTTGCCGCATCCTACGAAGAGGAGTAACAGAATAAAGAGCAGAGATAGCAGTTGGAATAGGGGTTTCATGCGTGAGCCCTTTTGCTGAGGATTTTATTTCGCTTAAGTAGAGTGAGCTGCAAATGAAACATAACTTTTATCTTAATATTTTTTTGTAGCTTTTGAAGCGTAAAGTGGAGTGAGATGAAAAGGTGGGTGAGAGGATTGCGATTCCGAGGTCGGGAGAGTAGTATTTAATAGTTAACGGAGTTGAGTTTTTGATTGCTGATGGGCCAGGTTGGATGTGGTTTATAGGTTGGATGTTTCTGTTGCTGCTCTCGGCATTCTTTTCAGGGTCTGAAACAGCATTGTTTTCGTTGACGCGTGATCAGGTGCTGCGTTTGCGGGGGGAATCGGGAAAAGTTTCGGGGTTGATGGCGTTGCTGGAGCGGAATCCGAGTGGATTGTTGGTGGTGATTCTGTTTGGGAATCTGGTGGTGAATGTTCTGTTTTTCTCGATGAGTGCCGTGATGGCAGTGGAGGTCGCGGCTGTATGGGGGGTGGGGGCGGAGGCGCTCGTTGGGGTGGCGGTTCTGATTGGGATTCTGGTGTTTGGCGAGATGGTTCCCAAGGCATTGGGAATGAGTTTTGCGGAGAGAGTAGTGGGGTTGGTGGCGGCGCCATTACGGGGTTGGTATCATCTGCTGGGACCGTTTCGACGGGTGCTGGAGAGTGTGAGCGCATGGTTGACACCGGCGGCAAAAAAAGTCGATCTGGGGCCGGATGAGCTGAAGATGCTAATTGATGCGACGGCGGGAGATCGGGGCTTCGGGCGACAAGAGAAGGGGATTGTGGAGGACATTATTAATTTGCCGGATACGAGGGTGCGGGCGTTGATGGTGCCGCGGGTGAGTCAGACATTTTGGAATGGAGCATGGAGTATTGAGCGGGCGTTGGAGATGGCGGCGGAGCATCCGATGGATTTGCTGCCGATCTTCATGGAGCACGAGGAGCAGGTGGTGGGGTATGTGGAGCTGAGTGTCTTGTTTGCGGAGCAGCGATTAGAGCGGCAGCTGATTGAGTTGAGTGAACCCGTGGTTTTTGTTCCGGAGACGATGCGGGCAGATCGTATGTTGGAGCGCTTTATGGATGAGCCGGTCCGAATGGCGGCGGTGGTAGATGAGTATGGTGGTTTGGCGGGAACGTTGACGGTCGGGGATTTGTTGGAGGAGGTGGTGGGTGAGTTTGCGGTGCCGGAGGTTCCGGAAGTGGAGGTGCTGGGGGAGTATGCTTATCGGTTGCAGGGGCAGTTGAGTATTCGGGAGTGGCGTGAGTTGTTTGTGGGGTTTGTGCCGGCAGAGGCGATGAATGAGCTGGCGTTGGATACGGTGAGTGGCTTGGTGGTTTCTTTGTTGAAGCGGATGCCGGTAGTGGGCGACGAGGCGTGGTTGGGAAATTTATGTTTTACGGTGGAGCGGGTACGGGGCAATCGGGTTGAGTCTGTACGGCTATCGTTAGCGGCTGGGGGGGCGCGATAATGGGTGGATGGCTGCTGTTGTTGGGCTTTGTGCTTTCTGCGTTTTTTTCGGGTGTGGAGACGGGGAGTTATACGTTAAATCGGGTTCGGTTGCGGCGGGATGTGTTGGAGAAGAGGGGTTCGGCGATTCGGTTAGAGCGGTTGTTGCGTCACCCGCACCGCTTTGTGTTTACGATGTTGATTGGTAATAATTTGGCGATCTATCTGGTGTCGTTACAGACGACACGGTTCTATTTGGATGCGGGCGTTGGTTCGGGTGGACTCGTAGCAGGGTTTTTGCCTTGGAATGCGGAGACGGCGGCGACGCTGACGTTGATGGTGCCACTCTTTTTGCTGGCTGAGATGTGGCCGAAAAGTTTATTTCGGGCCGTGGGAGATGGATTGATGCGGGGGCTGTCGGTTCCGATTGGTTTTGTGATGGGGCTGTTCTTTCCGCTGGCTTGGCCGCTGGAAAAGTTATTCAGGTTGTTTGTGCCGGTGAATCAGACGGGTCGTTTGGGTTGGGATCGGTTTTCGAAGGGGATGTTGCTGGAGCAACTGGCTTGGGGTCGGCAGCAGGGGGTGATTAGTTCGTATCAGTCGCGGATGATGGATCATGTGATTGAGATGCATCGGGTGCCGGTGCGAATGTTGATGCGGCCGTTGCGAAAGAGTTTGACGTTGGGCGTGGAGGCGACGGTGGGGGATTTGCGCGGGTTATGTGGCCGTCGGTCTGGGACGGAGGTGCTGTTGATTGAGGGACAGCGTGCAGTGGGTTTGGTACAACTGGAGGAGGTGCTGAAACGGCGGCTGGGGGATGAGGTTGAGCTGTTGCCGTTGGCTCAGGATGTGTTGTCGATTGAGGTGAATCGTAATATTAAGTCTGCGTTTTATCGGTTGCGCCGGAATCCGCAGCAGGTGGCGGCGGTGGTGGATGGTCGAGGGATCCTATTGGGTAGTTTGCGGATTGAGGATATTGCGCGGTATATTGCGAAGCGATGAGTTTTGGGTGTTGGGAGTTGCTTCTGTTGGTAAATGGCTTATGTTGGTTATATGAGTAGATTGAGCCGGTCTTTGTTTGTGTGGGGGAGTGTTGCGGGTGCTTGGCTGCCGTCGTTGAGTGCGATTGCGGGTAAGGCATCGTCGGTGCAGTTAACGCAGATTGCTCGGTTATATTCGATGCGGCTGGATTCGGTGGGAGATAAGTTGGTGTTGCGCAATCGGTATAACCGCATTGAGTTCGAGGTGAATGGCCGGCGGGCGTGGGTGAACGGGGTGATGTTTTGGTTGCATGAACCGTGTCGGCGTTCAGGGGGCGCGTGGGGAATTCGGCGGGAGGATTTTGATCAAGGAATAGATCCGGTACTGCGTTCGTATACTCATGCGCCGCGACGGGTGCCGCGGGTCGTGGTGATTGATCCGGGGCATGGGGGAAAAGACAGTGGTGCGGTGGGGCCGAGGGGGGCAATGGAGAAGCAGGTGGTGTTGGATATCTCATATCGAATTAAGCGGGCGTTGGAGGGGCATAATTTTAAGGTGGTGTTGACGCGTAGTGGGGATACTTATCCTTCGCTGGATGATCGAGTGGAGTTGGCGGAGCGGGTGCGGGCGGATCTGTTTTTGAGTATTCATGCAGATGGAGCGGCTTCGGCAAAAGCGCATGGGGTGGAGACGTTTGTAACGACGGTGAAGGGACTTGATTCGAGTAATCATTATGGCCAAGGAGGGGATCGGTCTGAGGTTCGTAACAATCGGTTCGATGAGGCGAATGCGATGCTAGGGTTTGCGGTGCAGAGTAATTTGGTCAAGCTATCGGGTCGAAGTGACCGGGGGCTTCGGCGGGCACGGTTTCGGGTGATTAAGCAGGCGCCGTGTCCGGCGGCGTTGGTGGAGTGTGGTTTTTTGACGAATGCGGAGGAGGCGCGGTTGCTGCGCAGTGAGTCGTATCGTGCGCGGGTGGCTCAGGGTATTGTAAACGGGGTAAGAGCGTATTATACGCTGGTATCACGGGCGCGGCGTTAGCGCATTTTGCGGATCATTAGCAGGGCGATTAGCAGGAAGAGGGCAAGGGGAAACCAGCTGCCGAGCATCGGTGAGATGAGCTCTTTTCGGGCGAGGTATTGGGTGGTGAATTGGGTAGCGTAGTAGCCGAAGAAGAGGCTAAGGGCGAGTAGGATGCCGGAGAGGGAGCCGCGGCGTCCGGTGTGATTGCCGATGGGGATACCGAGGAGGACGGCTAGCAGACAGACGAAGGGGGTGGCGAGTTTGTGGTGAAAATCGACCCGATAGCCGGCGAGGGTTTTGCTGGAGAGAAAAAGGTGGTTTTGAATGTAGTGGCGAAGCTCAAGGGCGGAGAGGTGGGCGGGGTCTTTGGATTCGCCGAGAAAGTCTTCGGGGCTTTCGGGTAGGTCTCGCATTTCGCGGATTTGGAAGGGTTGGGGGGTACCCATGAGGTTGCTTTGCTGGTTGAAGAGCTGGAGGGTTCCGTCTTCAAACCACCAGTGCTGGTCGAGCCAGTAGGCTTTGGCGGCGGTGATTTTTTGTTTGTCGGTGCCGTCGGGTCTTTGCTGTCGTAGCGTGATGTCGTAGAGGGTGTAGGTGCGGGGATCTATCTTTTCAATCGTCCAAGTGTGGCCGAGGGTGGGGTTGCGGTAGGCAATGGGTTCGGTGCGGGGAGGGGAGGTGCTCTCTTTTTTTTGTTGGATGAGCTGGTGAGCTTGATAGCTGTATTGAGGGCTTAGCCATTCGTTGATGAAGGTGGTGAGGAGTAGGGCGGCAATGGCAATGGTAAGATAGGGTTGAAGAAGGGTTGTAAGGCTGATGCCACTGGCACGCATGGCGGTAATTTCGCTGCTGCGGGTGAGCTGGCTGAGACTGTAGAGGGTGGCGAGGAGGAGGCAGATAGGGATGGTTATGACGACCATGGAGGGGAGTTGCCAGCTGTAGTAGGTGGCAACCGTACGGAGGGAGAGGTTGTAGCGGTAGAAGTCTTCGCCGTGGTTGGTGAGGTCGGCGATGATGAAAAGCAGACTGAAGGTGAGCAGTAAATAGAGGAGGGGGCTGAGCATGTGGCGGGTAAGATGGCGGGCGAGTATCTTCATGAATGGGTTGAAGGTAGCGGGAAAAGTGGTGTCTCGCAAGCGTTGAAAAAGGGGGGTGGGGATATTAGGATACGGCAGAATTTTGAGGATTGGGGCAGGCTATGAATGAGCGGATGTTGGAACCGGTGACGATTGTGATTTTTGGGGCTTCGGGGGATTTGACTCACCGGAAGTTGATTCCGGCGTTGTATGCGGCGTTTCGGCAGTCGTTATTGCCGGAGCAGTTTCGAATTGTGGGTTTTGCGCGGCGGGAGTATGAAACGGAAATGTTCCGGGGGATGATGGCGGAGTCGCTGCGGTCGTTCTCGCGTGTGGAGACGGATGAGGATTCGGTGGCGGCGTTTGTGGAACATGTTGAGTATTTCAAGGGCGATATTTCGTCTGGAGAGGCATATGGGCGTTTGCGAGATTTGTTGTCGGACGGATCGCGATATCCGGAAAATCGGATATTTTATCTGTCGATAATTCCGGATTTGTTTGAGACAGCTGTCCGGTCGTTGAAGGAGGCGGGACTGGTGAGTGCGGCGCAGGGGGAGCCGTGGACGCGGGTGGTTGTGGAGAAGCCGTTTGGTCGGGATGTAGCGTCGGCTCGGAAGTTGAATGGAGAGTTGCTGCGGTATCTGGATGAGAGTCAGGTGTATCGGATTGATCATTATCTGGGTAAGGAGACGGTGCAGAATATTTTGTCGTTCCGATTTGCGAATGCGATTTTTGAACCGGTGTTTAATCGGACTTATATCGACCATATTCAAATTACAGCGTCGGAGACGGTGGGTATGGAGATGGGGCGTGGGGGGTATTATGATGAGTATGGGGCGTTGCGGGATATGGTGACGAACCATCTGTTGCAGTTGATGTGTCTGGTGACGATGGAGGTGCCGAGTGATTTGTCGGCGGATGCGATTCGTAATGAGAAGGTGAAGATTTTACGGACGGCAAAGCTGGATATGGAGACGTCTATTTCGGATGCGGTATTCCGCGGGCAGTATGTGGCGAGCGAGGATGAGTCGGGAGAGATGTTGAAGGGTTATCTGGAGGAGGATCGGATTCGTCCGGATTCGGATACGGAGAGCTTTGTGGCGATGCGGTTGATGATTGATAATTGGCGGTGGGCTGGGGTGCCGATTCTGTTGCGTACGGGCAAGCGGATGGCGAAAAAGACGACGGAGATAGCGGTGCAATTTAAGGTGCCACCGTTGGAGTTGTTTGAGCAGGTGGAGTGTGAGGGGGATGTGTGCGATATCACGAAAATAAAACCGAATACGCTTATTTTTCAGATTCAGCCGAATGAGGGTATTTTTCTGCGCTTGGGAACCAAGCGGCCGGGAATGCGATTTGTGGTGGAGGATGTGAAGATGGATTTTTCTTATTCGGGTACATGGGATGGGACATTGCCGGAAGCGTATGAGCGGCTGCTGTTGGATGTGCTGTATGGGGATTCTACGTTGTTTACGCGGTCGGATGAGGTGGAGGCTGAGTGGAATTTGGTGCAACCGATTTTGGATCATGCAGATGAGTTGAAGCCGTTTGCTTATCCGGCTGGGGCGTGGGGTGTGGCAGAGGCGGATGCTCTTTTTAGAGGGTGTGAGGGCACATGGCGGAACCGGTAGAGCCATTGGTTGTGTGGGTGTATGTGACAGCGAGCTGTGAGGAGGAGGCAGTTTGTCTAGCGCGGACCGTGGTGGAGGAGCGACTGGCGGCGTGTGCGAATGTGTTGGGGTCGGTGCGCTCGATTTATCGCTGGGAAGATGAACTACGGGATGAGTCGGAGGCGGCGTTTGTTTTGAAGACGACGGATGAGCGGTTTGGAGCCCTTGAGGAGCGGCTACGTGCGATACACAGTTATGCATCGCCTTGTATTATTGCGTTGCCAGCATCTGATGGCTCTGAGGTGTTTATGAATTGGGTGCGGGAAGAGGTGCGAGGCTAGCGGAATTCGAGCCCGATGCCGGCGTATTGGGTGCGGAGGTGATAGGTGGAGGGTTCTTTTCCGTATCCGTCGAAATAGAAGGCGGAAAAGGGAATGCCGAAGATGCGGTTGAGAAGGGTGACGCGGGTGGTGAGATTCTGGATTGCATCGGTGCTGGCGGTACCGGTTTTTAGCTCAATGCGGACGGAGAAACCGTAGAGGTGGTTGTCGAGGGAGTGCATTTCATACATGAAGCGGAGGCCGTCGTAGTCGGCGATGGTGGTGTTTTCGGTGGGGGGTAGCCAGAAGAGTTTGTCTTCGCGGTCGGAGCGGAACATTTGTTTGGGCATATAGGTGCGGAGGTTGAGTTGGATTCGTTGTCGGATGTTGTCAGCGCTGAGAAGGGGAAGGTCGATGGTTCGGTATGTGAGGGAAGCATAGTCCCATCCGCGGCTGATTTGGGTGAGGGCGTATTCTCGACTTGTTTCTTGTTCGAGGTCGTTGAATGCGGTGGGGCCGTTGGTTGCGTCGAGGGTTTGGCCATTGGATTCGTGGAAGTAGCCAAGTTGAATTTCGCCGGTTTTTTGGGTTTTGAGGTGGTAGGTAAGTCCGGGGTTTTGGCGTCGGGAGATGATGGGGGCGGATTTATAGATGCTGTCTTCGGTAATGTAGAAATCGTAGAGGCCGTCGTAGGAGAAGTAGATGCGGTGATGGTCTGAGAGTTTGATGATGGGGTATTGGATGGAGAGCATAAATTCGAGGTGGGATTCATCTTTTAGCTCGTTATCTCCGGTGGGAAAAACGTAGGAGAAATAGTTGGGATGAAGGCTGGTTAGTTTTTTTTCGCCGGCGGGGTGGTAGCGGTTGTCAATGTTGTCTGATGCGTGGGTGTTGGCGGTTAGCAGAATAATGAGTGTGAATAGACAAATTCTTATGTTCATGATGATATATTCTCGCGTGTTGCTTGCCTTAACATTAATAACTTTAATTTTATTTACAAGGTGGATTTGTGCTGAGTCTTAACTTGAAGGATACATTTAAATCGGGAAGGTATTGGGAATGATTTTTCGGTACAAATTGACGGTTGCGTATGACGGAACAGCGTTTGCAGGGTGGCAGGTGCAGCCGGGGTTACGGACGGTTCAGGGAGAATTGGAGGCATTGCTGGCGGAAATGGTGGCGATGGAGTCGGTTCGGGTAGAGGCGTCGGGACGGACGGATGCGGGGGTGCATGCGCGGGGCCAGGTGGTGCATGTAGATTTGCCGAAGCGAGTGAATCCGGTTTATGTTAAGCGGGGATTGAATGCGCAGTTGTCGGGAGAGTTGCGGATCTTGGGTGTGCAACGGGTGGCGGAGGATTTTCATGCACGGTTTGACGCGGTGAGTAAGGAGTATCGCTATTTTATCTATAATGGAATGGTGGTGCCTCCTCCGTTAAGGTTGTACCGCTTGCAGGAGGGTCGTCGATTAGATGTGAAGCGTATGCAGGCGGCAGCGGATCGGTTGGTGGGGGAGCACGATTTTGCGGCATTCGCGGCCAACCGGGGGTATGGGGAGGAAGACACGGTACGACAGTTGACGATGTTACGGGTCGTTCGTCGGGGGGCGGAGGTTGTGGTGGTGGCTCGATCGAACGGGTTTTTGTATAAGATGGTGCGAAGTTTGACGGGTTTTTTGATGGATGTGGGTATGGGGCGGGTGGAGCCGGAGGAGGGAACGACTATTCTGGAGCGGGGGGAGCGAACGGCTCGCGTACAGACCGCTCAGCCGCAGGGGCTTTTCTTATGGCGTGTGCTGTATTAAAAAAAAGTGGTAGGACGACAGGGGCTCGAACCCTGGACCCACTGGTTAAAAGCCAGTTGCTCTACCGACTGAGCTATCGTCCCGTTTGTTTCGTATATCCCTGAGAGGGTTTATTTGTCGTAAGGAAGCGCATGTTTCTACTGAATCGATTTGCGTGAGGCAAGTCGAATTTGAGTGAATGATCAGATTGTGGAGAGTTGGTCTGGCGGTTTATTTTTGAGTTCAGTAGGTTGAACCTTGGATGGGGGTATTATGAATGTTGTGGGTTTGATTTTAGGAGGTGGAGCGGGCACGCGGCTGCAACCGCTTACACGTGAGCGTTCAAAGCCGGCGGTGCCAGTGGCGGGTAAGTTTCGGTTGGTGGATATTCCAATCAGTAACTGTCTGAACAGTGGGATTCGGAATATTTTTCTGCTAACGCAGTATAATAGTGTTTCGTTGCATCAGCACATTGCGGCGACGTATCGGTTTGATCAGTTCAGTGGGGGACATGTACGTATTTTAGCGGCAGAGCAGACGCCAGATTCGGATGTTTGGTTCCAGGGAACGGCGGATGCGGTGCGAAGGTCGGTGCGGTACTTTAGGGATGATGAGCCGGATTTGGTGGTGATTCTCTCGGGTGATCAGCTTTATCGGATGAATCTACAGGAAGTAATCGAAACGCATCAGGCAAGCGGAGCGGAGATTACGGTTAGTACAACACCGGTTAAGCGGGAAGAGGCGCGCTCACTGGGGATTATGGAGGTGGGCGAGGAAGGGCAGGTGGTACGGTTTGTGGAGAAACCGCAGGAAGATGGGGTGCTAGACGAGTTGTCGTTTGCAGGAGGTGAGGGGGAATCGTTTCTGGCGAGTATGGGGATTTATGTTTTTAACATGGAAGTACTGTGCTCGATTCTGGAGCAGAACTCGGAGTCGGATTTTGGTAAACATATCATACCGCAGGCGATCTCTTCACATCGGGTTTTTAGCCATGTTTTTGAGGGGTATTGGGAGGATATTGGAACGATCCGCTCCTTTTGGGCGGCGAATCTTGGTTTAACAGAGCCGTTGCCTCGCTTTTCATTTTATGATTCGGATCAGTTGATCTATACGCGTATGCGATATCTGCCACCATCCAAGATTAATTCATGTGAGCTGGTGCAGTCATTGATTTCGGACGGTTGTATTTTATCAGGGAAACGTATCTGGCGCTCAGTAATTGGTTTGCGTTCAATTGTGGGGGAAGGTTCTGTTGTGGAGGAGACGGTTGTAATGGGGGCTGATTTTTACGAGCAAGATCGGGAGGGCGATGCGAGTGGTATTGCACTGGGGATCGGGCGGGACTGTTCGATTCAGCGGGCGATTTTGGATAAGAATGTGCGCATAGGTGATGGCGTAGTGATTAGCCCGGACGGAAAGCCGGATCAGTTAGTTGAATCGCTTTTTACGATTCAGGATGGGATTGTGGTGATTCCGAAAAATACCGTAATTCCATCGGGAACGCATATCTAGGGCTGCCTTTGTTTTAAAGGGAGCTTGTTCCTATTGTTTTTGGTGGGTAGATTATGACGCTTAGTTGTGAGTACACAGAGTGAATGTTGATTCGAATGGTGATTTCAACTAATGACCGCTCTGTTCACGTGGGAATGAAAGGAAATAAGAAATGGGTTTACTGAATGTTTTTAAATCTAAAGAGAATGTAATGGTGGTGGATGGGCTCTCATTGTTCGAGTCGTTGGGTATGAAGGGGGATGTTTCTCCGCGCACGCAGTTGCAGGTGCTGCGTCGGTTGACTCGGTTTGCTGAACGGGAAGAGGTTGAGCTGATTGCGGTATTGAGTGGTGAGCCGCTGCACAAGGCTCCAAAAGGGAAGAAGTTTGATAGCATATTGGTGCTCTATAGTCCGTCGCGTGAAAAACATGCGGCATTTGTGGCTAAGACGGTTGCTGCAAAAGGTGCGTTGCTATTGACAGATGATATGGCAGTGGAGAAAGCGGCGGGATCGGCTGTGGAGAAGATGCGGGTTTCTACGTTTCGCAAAGCGTATGATTTCAGTGTAGACGGCGAAGCGGGTGATTCGGATTCTCGAGGTCGCCGCCGCCGTCGTTCGCGGCGGGATCATTCAGATGACAACGAACGCAGAGAAGAGTCGTCGTATAATGAGAAGCGCGATGATTCCGATGGTGATTCGGATGCGATCAATGAGTTGATCGATTTGGTGGATTAGGCGGTATGTCGGTAGCTCGTCGAACTCTTTTCTTTGATATCGACGGTACATTGCTAGTAGCGCGTGGTGCTGGTCGAGGTGCATTCGCTCGCAGCTTTGAAGAGGTGTATGGTTTGCAGATTGATATGAGCCATATCAATTTTGCAGGTGCGACCGACCTTGGGGTGTTGAACGATCTCTTGCAAGAGCATCAGTTGGCAGACATAGAGGCGGAGAAGCACTCTTTCTTTGAGCGGTTAGCGGTGCATCTGGAGGTTGCGTTCAAGAAGCGGCCGCCGACACTTTTTCCGGGGGTAATGCAGTTTCTGGAGCGTGTAGCCGGGCATTGGAATATGGCATTAGTGACGGGAAATACGCGGGCGAGTTCGGCGTTGAAGCTGCAGTATTCAGGTATTGACCACTTTTTTGATATGACGGGAGGCTATGGAGATGATGATGCCTGCCGGAATCAGATGGCGGCATTAGCGATTGAACGGGCGGGATTTCCCGACCGGGGTTACCTGCTGGGAGATACACCTCGGGATATCGAGGCGGCGAAGGTGAATCGGTTGGTTTCGGTCGGGGTATGCACGGGTTCTTTTTCACGGGAACAGCTGGCGCTGGAAAAGCCGGATATTTTGGTGGATAGCCTAGGTAAGGCGGAAGAGCTGCTGGAGGAACTCTGCGCGTGAGCGGGGTTTTTGATGCGCTGACACCGGCATGTATCCTGACGGCGGTCGAAGAGGAAATTTCCGCACCGCTAACGGGCTTAACGGCTCCGTTGCCGAGTTACATTAACCGAGTGTATGAGTTGGCCACTCAGCTTGATGAGCGCTTAATCGTAAAGTTTTATCGTCCTGGGCGCTGGCAAAAGGAGGCGCTGGCGGAAGAGCATCAGTTTTTGTTAGATTGTGCTGCGGCAGAAATCCCGGTGGTGGCACCGTTGGTCCTTCACAATGGGAGTACGCTGGGTTGTTGGGATGGCATCTATTTTAGTCTGTTTCCCAAGCGTTCTGGAAGGGAGATGAACTTGCTTTCGGACGAGGATTGGCGGCGGCTAGGAAGCGTAATCGGGCGGATGCATGCTGTGGGAATGGAGCGGGATGCGGTGCATCGCTTGGTAATGCATCCTGAGTCGACAACGCTCCCGGAGCGGGATCAACTGTTAGCTGGTGGATGGATGTCGGCTACTATAGGAAATCGATTTAAAGCGGTTGTGGATCGAGTGATTGACAGAGCCATGCTGCTTTTTGAGGATGTGGAGTTGCATCGTATTCATGGGGATTGTCATCGGGCGAATGTGTTGGAGCGTCCAGGTGAAGGACTGATGCTTATCGATTTTGATGATATGGTGATGGGGCCTGCGGTACAGGATTTCTGGTTGATGCTACCGGGTCACGCGCATGCCTGTCGGCATGAGCTAGCTATGATGCTAGAGGGATATGAGCCGTTTATTGCGTTTGATGATCGGCAGTTGGGGATGATTGAGGTGTTGCGGGCGATGCGGATGATCTATTTTTTAGCCTGGTGCAGCACGCAGGCTGATGATTATCGGTTTCAGCATCAATTTCCGGAGTGGGGCAGCGAACATTTCTGGCAACGGGAAGTAGCCGATTTAGAACAACAATGGAGCGTGATTGAAGCGGATCAATTTCGGATTCGAGGAGGCGGAAATGAGTATTAAACGGAGTGTTAATATTGCGTGTCCAGCTTGTGGCTTAACACAAGATATAACGCTGGTTGAGGTGTTGAATGCGCAAGCAGATCCGGAGCTAAAAGATGAGTTGATGCATAATCAACTTAATCGTGTTAGTTGTGAAGATTGTGATTTTGAATTTCGAGTGGATTTGCCGATGTTGTATACCGACTCGAAAGCAGGGCTTATGATCCATTGGGTGCCTGAAAACGAGACAACAACCCGTGAACAAATCTTGGAGGAGTTTGAGGAGGCTATCGAACGGATGAATGCGGAGGCTGGCGAAGAGCTGCCAATGCCCAATGTCCGGTTGGTGATGACGCGAGTTGAGTTAGTGGAGTTGATTTATTTGGTGGAAGCGGGCATGAACCAGCGGGTAGTAGAGTATGTTAAGTACAGTATTTACACACGGAATAAGGAGAAATTGAATCCAGAGACAAATCGGCTGCTATTAAATGTGGAGGACTCCACAGAGGATGAGTTGTTGTTTGTGGTACAGGATGTGGAGGATCGACGATTAGGTCAGGTGTTACGATATGGTCGAAGTGCTTACACATCCCTGATCGAGTTGTTCGAGGAAGATGCGGAAGAGTTTATGGAGATGTTTCCAGGCCCTTGTATTAGTGCGCGTGACTTGTTGCTCGAAGAGAGCGAAGAGCTTTAAGACTACTTGAGCTGTTTTAATAGTTGATTAGCTTTTTCAGACCAACTGCCTTGTGGATGAAAAATAAGAATATCCTCCAGCAGTATACGAGCCGATTGGATTTCATTATTCCTTTGATGCGCTTGCGCTAACATCAACATGACAAGGGGTTTTAGGTGAGAGTTTTTGTAGGTTACTAAAAACCGTTGTCCGGTTTCGATAACGTGAGTGGAATGGGTATGGAAAAGGTGTTCAAGGTTTCGGTAAGCTGCTTGAGGTGCAAGGGGGTGTTGTGGGAAATGGGTGAGCAGTTCTCGATAGGTAGACTGAGCCGCCTTTGGATCATGCTTTGATTGAAGCTGTGCTAATTTAAATAGTGCCTGCGGAACGCTTTTAGTATCTGAATAGCGGGAGATAATTTCTTTGAAGTCATTCTCGTTAGCAGCAACAGCTAGGGCTTGTTGGGAGGCGTTCTCTTGTTTCTGATTATGCAGCTGTACGAAAAAAAAAGAGAGGCTGATCACGGTGAGCCCCGTTACTAGTAAAAATTTTTTATTTGTTAGTAGACGTTTCTTGTTTTCCATCGGGTTGGCCCCGGTTAAGCGGTTAAGGAACGATAGTGTTGTAGAATGCTTTCTGCAATTTGTTCGGGAGTTCGGCTGTCGGTTGCAACTTGAAAAGGAATCGCATCGTAGAGAGGTTGGCGCCGTTGGAGGAGATCGCGGATTTGCTGCTCTTTGTCGCCCGCTAGGAGGGGCCGAGTTTGATCATTGCGAACGCGATTAAGGATGGTTTCGGGGGAAGCTGATAGACAGACAACAAGTCCATTACTGGCAAAATCAGTAAGATTGTTGGGATTAAGAACAACACCGCCTCCGGTGGAGATAATATGGTTGGTTTGAGTTGCTAACTTTTTCGTCATGGCCCGCTCAAGAGAACGGAAGTGTGCTTCACCTTGTGTAGCAAAAATTTGACTGATGGATGTGCCGGCTTCCTGCTCAATGAGATGATCCATATCTACGAGCGGAAATCCGGTCTTTTTTTCCAAGTGCAACCCGACCGTTGTTTTCCCGGTTCCCATGAAGCCAACTAAAACAATATTGTTCATTGTGATCATCCTTCCTAGGCACAAAAAAACGCTCCTGTGGAGCGTTTGGCAAGTATTTGCGAATGCGAATTAAACCCCTTCAGCGCGGATGGCTTCGCGAATCTGCTTGGTGTTCATGTGCAGTAGTTTTTCTTCGCTATAACCGGCAGTGGTTAGACGGCGTTTTTGTTCCAGTAACCGACGACGCTTCAGCCGTGGTTTTTTTACCGGACGGCGCAACGGTTTTTTGCGCATGGCTCTTCTAATTCTCATGATCTATCTCCTATCCCAAAATTGATCGGACAACCTAGCGGGTGGGGGGAGGCGGCGCAATCTTTAATCATCAGTTTTTCTAAGCTCAGCTTTTATCTATGTAAAAGAACCGCCTCCAATTGTGAAGAGCGGTTCTTTATAAGTCTCTATTGAAGAGAAACTAACAATCATTGAGTTTTCGGTAGTTGGCAAAGAGCTTTTTGTTACGCCGAATGGTGGTGAGAGCCAGAACGCTACCCGTGAGTAACAGAACACTGCCTGGTTCTGGAATCACATTTACATTCAACTCCTCATTTAATAACACATCGTTTCGTTGATTGGCGTAGGTTTCAGTAATGCCAAAATCAGCGAAGGTTGTGTCTTGGATAGTTACTTTACCCCAGAGGAACTCGCCTGCGTAGTTGTCAGGTAGAATAAAATTTGCGCCATTCAGACCGAATACCTGCGAACCTTCTGTTGTGATAGTCTTGGTGTTCAAGTCAATATCCATTGAACCGAACATTACAGGCATGATAACCGAGTTGTATGATCTGGTGTCTTGGGGTATGGCTGTTCCGAGAACCACATTTCCCAGAGTTGGTCGGAAATTATACGTTGAACCTCCATCGGTATACGACGCTATATCAAGTCCGGCAGCCATTGTATCCATTGTGCCGTATCCCAAGATAACAACGTTTGTTTGACCGGGGGTGGTCATATAATCTTCATAAATATCGAGGGTTAGTTGTGCTTGAGAAGCACCCACCAAAATCGCCCCAACAGCAATGGTTGCTCTAAATAATTTTTTCATATCTGTTCTCCTGCTTTTTTCAACAAAGAACACATATCGTACGCATCAAGTTCCTTTTTATAAGATAT
>CAXGYR010000026.1:0-17924 GCA_964014015.1 uncultured Kiritimatiellaceae bacterium | reverse complement strand
TCGGTTTTTAAAATTGTAATATTTAAAGTTGCAATTTTACAAATATAATTTTTTCATTATGCGCATGCTAAGAGGAGGTTCCAAGGGAGTATTCACTCGCTTAAGTGAGTGGTTTCTGTTGATTGCGGCTGTGATCATGATAAGTGTCACGGTGGTTGCATACTTTTGGTTGTCTGACTCAGGTATTTCTTTTCGTGACCTGAAGGGAAGCAGTTCCGGTAATATGTTGAGAGCTGATCGGTAAGTCATCGGCTTTACGCGTGGGTGTGAATAGCGTAACGTAGTGGCGTGAATGAATCTCTTTTAGTAGATGCTACTCAGGTGGGCTTGCGGCTGGATCAGGTGGTGGCGGTGGCATCGGGATACAGTCGTTCGCAGGTTAAGCGATTGATTGAGCAGGAATGTTTGACGGTTAACGGCTCGGTGGCGAAGGCGCATATGAAGCTGGCTTTAGGGGATGAAGTCGTCTGGCAGGGGGAGGTAGAGCAAGTAGATGCTGAGCCGCTGGCAGAAGAGTTGTCGTTAGATATTCTGTATGAAGATGAGGCGTTGCTAGTCGTGAATAAACAGCCGGGTGTGGTTGTCCATCCGGGGGCGGGGCAGATGTCGGGGACGTTGCTGAATGGATTGCTGGGGTATGATACAGTTTTTAGAGAGGTGGAGCGGGCGGGGATTGTGCATCGTTTGGATAAGGATACGAGCGGGGTGCTGGTGGTGGCGAAGAGCGAAGCGGTACGGGAAAGTTTGCAGGCACAGTTTAAGGAGCGGACAACAAATAAAGAGTATAAAGCTGTAGTTTGGGGCTGCGTAGCACAGGAGACGGTTTTAAAGACGCAGATGGGTAGGCATCCGGCGCATCGGAAGAAACATGCGGTATTGGAGGCAGGTGGAAGAGAGGCAGTTTCACGAATCTATTGTGAGGAGCGTCTGGCGGGTGCATCGTTGGTGCGGGTGGTGATTGAGACGGGGCGAACGCATCAGATTCGGGTGCATATGGCTCACTTAGGGCACCCGGTTTTGGGGGATTTGTTATATGGAGGACGAAAGAAAGTGGCGGAATCTATTGGGGTTGACCGCCAGCTGTTGCATGCGTGGCGCTTGGAGTTGCATCATCCGATCAGCGGTGAGCGCTTTTGCTTTGAGGCGCCTTTGCCGGGTGATATGATGCAAGCGATTGATCAGTTGAGGGAGATTGCGTAGTGTCAGAACCATCGTTAGCGTCAATTATAGAGGGGATTTCGTCGTATTTGGCGTATGAGAAGCTGTCGGGTGCGGAGTCGGTTGAGGTGGAGGGTGAGATCCGGCGGGCTCTGTTCGACGATGAGTCGGCTGCAGGTCTTGCGCATAAACCAGTACCTGAGATTAACGTGAATCAGGCGCCTCCCATAAGGCTAGATGGTAACGAGCGTAGCCCGGATGTACTGTTCTTAAAAGAGAGCGGTTCAGCAGCAGGTGTCGGGCAGGAGCCTTTTGTGGGAGACGAGGGGGCGTTACTGGAGAAGATGATTGGGGCGATGGGTATTTCAATGATGAGCAGTTGTGTGGTGCAGCTAGTGGCGGCTGATGCAGGAGTGAAAGAGGCGGTGCGTGAGCTGTTGAAGCAGGTGAAGCCTCGGGCAACGGTGATACTGGGGGAGAACGTGTTGGGGGCGTTGCTAGATCATTCCGTCGTGATGGGGTCTTGTCGGGGCAATTGGATGGAAGTGCTGGGAGCACGAGCGATGCCGACGCATGGACTGGAGCATCTGTTGGGAAATATCGAGGCAAAGCGGGAGACGTGGCAGGATTTGCAAGCAGTAATGAAATCGATAGCATAGTTTGAACAGTTGATGTAGGTGTCGGTCTTAGTGCGGAGATAGGGTAGCGAGTGAGCGATGGCGGAGGAAAATCAAGAACCTGAAGTAGAAGATAAGGAGCTGGTGCGGTTAGCGCAGGAGGGGGACACAGTTGCCTTTAGTGAGTTGGTGGATCGCTATCATTCGCGGATCTATACATTGACGTTTCAGATGACGTCAAGCCGGGAGGATGCGGAGGATTTAACTCAGGAAGTGTTTGTGAAAGCCTTTGAGGCGTTGCCGCGGTTTAAGGGGCGCTCTTCTTTCTATACGTGGCTTTATCGGATCGGGATTAATAAGACGATTAATTATCGCAAGAAGCGGAATCGGAATCGGCCGGTAAGTCTGGATGCCATGGAGCAGGAGGTTGTGAGTGAGGAGAGTTACCATGCGTTCAGCAGTAAGGGTTCGCCGTTGCGGAATGTGAGTTTGGGGGAGTTGCAGGAAAAATTGAACGAAGCGATGGAGGGGCTGTCTGAAAAGCACAGAACCGTTGTGGTTATGCACGATATGCAGGGCATACCGCATGATGAGATTGCGACAGTGGTTGGGGTTTCGGTGGGAACGGTTCGCTCGCGGCTTTTTTATGCGCGGCGGCAGTTACAGGCTGAATTGGGAGATTATGTGTGATGAAAAATAGGAGGGCATCGATGCGGCGGGATGAGTTGTTGGTTCAGTTGTTGCGTGAGCAAGGCGATGTGAAGCTGGATGAGCAGCAGATGCGGGTGCAGCGGGAAGCGATCATGCGGAAGATACGCACATTGCAGGCCGATCGATCAGTATCTTGGGAGAATCGCCTGAAAGAACGTCTGGGAGAATGGATGGCAGTGCCGAAATATGGATTGGCACTGCTGCTTCTCATATTGGCATTTGTGCAGATTTCGGGACTGAATTCAGTGAAGTCAGATGAGGCGGTGTATGTGGAAGTAAGGGCCCCTTCGGTTGTAGAGCCGACCGAGGATGAGGTGTTGGATGGATACCCAGATTTGCCAGAAAATTTACGGCTTTTTGCTCCGCCGACGGGTGGGGACGGAACGGTTTTACCGGCTGAATTTGAACGCAAGTAGAAGAGTTATTTTCTTCTTTTCTCTCCTGAATAGGGGGGCAACTCATGTGAGTTGCCCCTTTTTTTATGGCTTAGGCAACGGGATAAGTAGCCGTTAGTGCAATCACTTCTTGGCGCACCTCTTTGATGAGTGTTTCGTTGCTCGGTTGCATTATGATACGTGTGATGAGTTCGGCAATCTGCTCCATCTGTGGCTCCTGCATCCCCCGGGTTGTAACAGCGGGTGTGCCGATTCGAATACCGGAGGTCACAAAGGGACTTTTGGTATCGAATGGAATGGAGTTTTTATTGACGGTGATGGCGGCGCGGTCAAGCGCAGCAGCAGCATCTTTACCAGTGGTGCCAGTACCGGATAGATCGACTAGCATAAGGTGGTTATCGGTACCACCGGAGACGAGGCGGATCGATTCATTACTGAGCGCGGCAGCCATGCTTTGAGCGTTTTTGACGACCTGTTGCATATACCTTTTGAATGCGGGTTGTAGAGCTTCACCGAAACAGACGGCTTTGGCCGCGATGGTGTGCATGAGGGGGCCTCCTTGAGTGCCGGGGAAGATATGCTTGTCTACCTCGGCTCCATAGGCCTCTTTGCAGAGAATTAGACCGCCACGAGGACCGCGCAGTGTCTTGTGCGTGGTGGTGGTGACAAAATCGGCGAGCGGTACTGGGTTGGGGTGACAGCCGGCGGCGACTAGCCCTGAGATGTGCGCCATGTCGACCATCATGAGGGCGTCGACTTCGTCGGCAATCTCACGGATGCGTTTGAAGTCGATGATGCGAGAGTAGGCGCTGGCGCCGGCGACGATGAGCTTGGGTTTGTGCTCATGGGCGAGCTTTTGGATATTGTCATAGTCGATCTGTTCGGTTTCGGGGCTGACACCGTAGGGGATAATGTTGAAGAGGCGCCCGGAGAAGTTCATGGGATGGCCGTGTGTGAGGTGACCGCCTTCGGCGAGGGACATGGCTAGAATAGTGTCACCGGGCTGTAGCTGAGAGAAGTAGACGGCCATATTGGCGCCGCTTCCGCTGTGGGGCTGGACGTTGGCGTGTTCGGCGCCAAAGAGTTCTTTAGCGCGATCGATGGCGAGTGTTTCGGCACCATCGACCCATTCGCAGCCGTTATACCAGCGTTTGCCAGGATACCCTTCGGCATATTTGTTGGTCATGCGGGAGCCTTGGACTTCGCGAACGGCTTTACTGGTGATGTTTTCGGAGGCGATGAGTTCGATGTTCTCTTTCTGGCGTTGGTCTTCTTGCTGAAGAAGTTTAAAGATCTCGGGGTCGCTGTGGCGGATGTTGAGGGTGCCGTCGACCTCGCTGGCGTGGGCATCGAGTTTCTGGAGGCGGCGTTCATGGCGTTCACCATCGAAGGTGCTTTCGAGCCATGCATTTAGAATGTCAGTGGCTTTGGTTTCATCGGTATGAAGGCTGCCAAGGCAGAGAATGTTGGCGTTGTTGTGGGCGCGAGCGAGGCGGGTGGTATCGGTGTTGATGCAGAGGGCGGCTCGTACGCCGGGAAATTTGTTAGCGGTGATGCTGACGCCGATTCCGGATTTACAGACGATGATGCCTTGGTCGGCGCGGCCTTGCGAGACATCGGCGGCGACGGCGGCAGCGTGGTCTGGATAGTCTGTGCTTTCGGTGCCGAAGCAGCCGTGGTCTTCGATGGTGATGCCGCGTTCTTCGAGAAGCTCGACAAGTGCGTGTTTTAAATTAAATCCTGCGTGATCTGATCCGATGGCTATCTTCATGTTGTTCCTTCTTTTTCAGGCTTCTCCTAGACGTAAGAAGATGATGAGTTCGAGTATGGCTCGCTCTATCTCGTCGCGCGTCTGTTTATACATTTCGAGTGATCCGCCATACGGATCGCAAATATCGTGAACTTTCGAGGTTCCGAGTTCGTTAATCAAGTAAACTCGGTGGGCAACCTCGGGAAATTGGGAGCGGAGTTGATCTCGGTGGGCTTCGGTCATGACGAGAATAAGGTCGGCTTGAGCGGCGTTTTCGGCGGTGAGGGGTTTGCTTTGGTGATGGGAGAGGTCGGCGCCAAGTTCGCTGGTGACGATACGGGCTTCGAGTGAGGCGGGTAGGTTGGGCGTGGCGGCAAGCCCTGCGGAGCTAACGTTCCACGGGTTTTTTTTGCCGGCGCGGAGGCGGAAAAGGTTTTCGGCCATGGGGCTGCGGCAGGTGTTGCCGGTGCAGACGAATAGAATGTTTTTCATGAAGAGATTCCTTCGTGAAAGCGGGTTTCGAGAGTGGAAAAGGGGAGGGCGCCTTCGCGGAGGAGTGAAATGGTTTGGTGATCGATTTTGATGACGGTGCTGGGAATAGCCTGTTCGGCGGTGGGGCCACTGTCGAGCGTAAGGTCTGCGGAAAGTGCTTCTGTTTCCTGCGCGGTGCGCGGATCGGGTTGTCCGCTGAGGTTGGCGCTGGTGAGGGCGAGAGCGGAGCCGAAAGCGGTGGCAACGGCGATGGGAACGGGATGGTCAGGTACGCGGAATCCCGTCCAGCCGTCAGCGGTTTCGAGAACGAGGGTGAGGGGGCCGGGCCAGTGGGCTTGGCAGAGTGCTTCGATGCCGCTGTTCCAATGAAGGGCGAGGGGTTTAACCTGTTGGGGGGTGGCGACAAGGCGCGCAATGGGTTTATTGGCGTCGCGCCCTTTAGCGGCTTGCAGGCGCTGGAGGGCTTTGGGTTGTTGCGGGTCGCAGGCGATACCGTAGACGGTTTCGGTGGGAAGAATGAGCAGACCGCCTTCGACTAAGGTTTGAATGGCGCGGGCGATGGCGTCGGGTTCAGGATTTTGGGAGTTGATTGTCAACTGTAAGCTCATGAGATGAGTGTACCTTGCTGTGTGGCATTTTCAAGTGGTCTCTTTTTTTACTGTTTTTTGGGTGGAGCGTGGTTATCGTTTTTGGTCATGAGTCGTATTGCAAAGGTGGTAGTAGAGATTTCGTTGGATCGGGAGTTTGATTACTTGGTTCCGGTGGAATTACGTGCGACGATTGAAGTGGGTACGCAGGTGGAGGTGCCGTTTCATGGGCGTGATTTACGGGGATTTGTGGTGGGTTTGGCAGATCGTTCTGTGCATGAGGAGCGGTTGAAGGAGATTACGGGGGTGGTGGGGGAGCGTCCGCTGATTCCAGATCGGGTGATGAAGCTGGCGTATTGGATTGCGGAGTATTATTGCGCACCGATTGAGCATGCGGTGCGGACGGTACTGCCGAGCGCGGTGCGGCGGCGAGGGGCGCGGGCGAAGCAGCAGTTGGTAGTTTCATTGGTGGATGGGACGGTGGAGAAGTTGTCGGGATTGCAGGCGCGGGTGGTGGCAGTGCTGGCAGAACGGGGGCCGATGTTGTTGCGTGCTCTGGTAGAGGAGCTGGACTGTTCGGAGTCACCGGTGCGAACACTGGATAAGCGGGGGGTGGTTTCGATTGAGTTGGCGGAGCAGGGGCGCAACCCATGGATGGATCGGACGCTGGTACGGACCGAGCCGTTTACGTTGATGGAGGAGCAGGCGCGGGCGTTGGAAATTATTCGGCAGGCGTTGGAGGCTCAACCGCGGGAGACGGTGTTGCTGCAGGGTGTGACGGGGAGTGGAAAGACGGAGGTCTATTTGCAGGCTATTCAGTCAGTTCTCGAGCGGGGGGAGGGGGCGATTGTGTTGGTGCCGGAGATTGCCCTGACGCCGCAGACGGTGGAGCGGTTTCGGGCGCGTTTTGGTGAGGGGGTGGCGGTGTTGCATTCGGGGCTTTCGGATGGAGAGCGACATGATGAGTGGCATCGGATTCGGCGGGGCGAGGCACGGGTAGTGGTGGGTGCGCGCTCGGCGCTTTTTGCGCCGGTGGAGGCGTTGGGGTTGATTGTGGTGGATGAGGAGCATGAGCCGACGTATAAGCAGGAGGAGTCGCCGCGGTATCATGCGCGGGATGCGGCGGTGATGCGGGGACGGTTGGAAGGGTGTTGTGTGGTCTTGGGTTCGGCAACACCTTCGTTGGAGTCGTGCCGGAATGTGAAGCGGGGGTTGTATCGGTTAGCGCGGATGGATGCGCGCGTGGATCATCGGGCGATGCCGGTGATGCGGGTGGTGGATATGGCGGCGGAGGCGGAGCGGCAGGGGCAGCCATCCCTTTTTTCGGCGGCGTTGATTGAGGGGTTGTATGATCGGCTGGATCGGGGGGAACAGGTGATGCTGTTTTTAAATCGTCGGGGGTTTTCTTCGTCGATTCAGTGTGAGCGGTGCGGATATGTTAGCGAGTGTTCTTCGTGCAGTGTGTCGCGGAATTATCATAAGCGGGCGGGGAAGTTAATTTGTCATGTGTGCGGAAGTGAAGAGCCTGTTCCGTCGGCGTGTCCTGATTGTGGTGATCCGAACTTTGCGTACCGGGGAAGCGGAACGGAGAAGATGGAGGAGGTGCTGGGGAAGCTGTGTCCGCGGGCGCGGATTGCGCGGATGGATTCGGATACGATGCGGCGGAAGGAGGCGTATCAGGAGGTGTTGGATGCTTTTCGGGCGGGGGAGATTGATTTGTTGGTGGGAACGCAGATGATTGCTAAAGGGTTGGATTTTCCGAATGTGACGTTGGTGGGGGTTTTGAATGCGGACATTCAGTTGCATGTGCCGGATTTTCGGGCGGGGGAGCGAACGTATCAGTTGTTGACGCAGGTGGCGGGGCGCGCGGGACGGGGGGATGTGCCGGGCGAGGTGATTGTGCAGACGTATTCGCCGCATCATCCGGCGATTCGGGCGGCGCAGCAGATGCGGGCGGAGATCTATCTGGAGGAGGATCTGACGTTTCGGGAGCAGCTGAGTTATCCGCCGTTTGCGCATTTGGTTTTGGTGACGTTTCGGGGTATGGATGAGGCGGTAGTGATGAGGGCGTGTGAGGAGTTTGCGCAGCGGCTGGAGGGGATGCTGCCGGCGGGGGTGGTAACGGCTCCTGTGATGCCGGCTCCGCTATCTCGGGCGAAAGGGTATTATCGTTTTCAGCTTATGTTACGGTGTACGCATACGGTGAAGATGACGGCGCCGGTCCGGCATCTGCTGGGGCAGGTGAAGTTGCCGAAGGGGGTGCGGGTGACGGTGGATGTGGATGCGGTATCGTTGCTTTAAATGCGACAGATTTCGCGGAAGTGCTGAACGCGTTGTTCGATCTGGTCGATGTCGAGTTGTTGCAGGCGGTCTAGGCTGAATTGTTCGACGCCGAAGGAGGCGATGACGCTGCCGTGTACCATTGCTTGGCGGATGGCTTCGGTGTCGGTCTTGCCGGAAGCGGCGAGGGCGCCCATGAGGCCGCCGGCGAAGGTGTCGCCGGCACCGGTAGGATCGGCGAAGGTGTCGAGGGGGTAGGCGTGGAGCAGAAAGAGGTCGTCGCGGCTGTAGAGCATGGAGCCGTTGCCGCCTTTTTTGATGAGGACGTAGTTGGGACCTAGCTCGAGGAGTGTTTTGGCGGCTTGCATGAGGCTGTGTTGTCCAGTAAAGAGCTGGGCTTCTGATTCGTTGAGGGTGAGCATGTCGCATTTTTGGATGACTTGGGTAAGTTCATCTTTGGCGATGTTGATCCAGAGGTCCATGGTGTCGATGAGGACGAAGCGGGGGTTGTGGGTTTGTTCGAGGACGTGGAGCTGTAGGGCGGGGTGGATGTTGCCGAGGAAGAGGTAGGGGGCGTCGCGGTAGGCTTCGGGTAGGTTGGGGGTGAAGTTTTCGAAGACGTTGAGTTCGGTGGAGAGGGTTTGGCGGTTGTCCATATTGGCTTCGTATACACCGGACCAACGGAAGGTTTTGCCTTCTTGGGTCTGGAGGCCTTCGAGGTCGATATTCATATGTGTCCAGATATCACGAAACGTTTGGGGAAAGTCGGTACCGACGACGCCGACCATACCAGTGTGGGTGAAGAAGGAGGCAGCGGCGCAGGCGTAGCTGACGGAGCCGCCGAGAATTTCTTCGCGTTTTTCGGTGGGGGTTTCGATGGTGTCGATTCCAATGGAGCCGACGATGGTGAGGTCTATGGGTTGAGACATGGGGCTTCCTTTATTTAAGCTGCTATGCGTACTAATATGAAAATAAGTATGGCAATGCAATAGGTTATGGGGTCGGAGATGGTGGCGACGAGGGGGTCGTCGTGGAGGGTGCCTTTCCGGACACGGTTCCAGAGGCGTAGGAGCCAGAAGAGAATGAGGGGCAGTAACCACCAGAGGAGATGAGGTTGGTGGTAGAGCTGTTGGACTTTGTCGCTGAGGAGGTAGCCCGTTAGAACGAGGGTGCTGAGAAGGGTAGTGAGGATGCCGGCGCGGAAAAGTGAGCGGTATTGGCGGGGGTGATAGGGGCGTTCGCGGCGGTGAGCTTCGGTTGAATTGTCGGCGTTGAGGTCGATGAGTTCGGTACAGCGTTTGGCGATGGCGAGGGAGAGAAAGAAGAGGGCTGAGAAGGCAATAAGCCAGCCGGAGACGGGGGTTTGGCTGGCGGCACCTCCAGCGAAGATGCGGAGATTGTAGAGTAGGGTGAGGAGCAGGAGGTCCCAGCCGAAGAGGCGTTTGAGCTGAATAGAGTAGAGAGTGGTGAGGAGCAGGTAGAGGAGAAGAAGCTGTGAGAAGAGGGGTGAGAGCAGGAGAGTGAGGGGTAGCGCAATGAGCAGGAGCAGGGGTATGAGGCGAAAGCCGTTGATGAGCTGGAGGTCGCCAGCGGCAAGGGGGCGGTTGCGTTTGCGGGGGTGGTGCTGGTCGGCAGCGAGGTCGAGCAGGTCGTTGAGAATGTAGATGGCAGAGGCCGTGAGACTGAAGGCAAGGAAGGCGATGAGGGTTTGAGTGAGGGCGATGCTTTCAGTAATACGGTGGGCGAGAAGGAGGGGAGTGAAGAGGAGGAGGTTTTTGATCCACTGATGTATTCGTAGTGTACGAAAGAGGGTTAGAGCGATGGGGGTGCGTTCTTCGATGAGCAGGTCGGCGGGCTGTGTGAGGCGGGCTTTATGGTGGGGGTTAACGAGGATGGCGCGACGGGCGGCTTGCCAGACGGGTAGATCAGAGACGCTGTCGCCGGCGTAGTCGAAGGTGGTGTAGTGCTGCACAAGGGCGTCGCGTTTGGCGGTACCGAAGAGGTTGTGGGTTGCGGTTGAGGCGAGGACTTCGTCGAAGAGTTGTAGGTGGTCGGCCACGGCGTGGGCGGTGCGCTCGTTGGCGGCGGTTACCAAAACAAGCTGGCGACCATTGGCTTTTTCGCGTTGAAGATGGGCGAGGAGGACCTGGTTGTAGGGGAGATGGGCAACGTTGAGGGGGGCGAGTTGAGCGACTTGATTTTTGGTGTAAGCACGGCCTTGTTTGATCCAGCGGGGGAGGTTGAGTAACGTGAGGGGGGCTCGGCGTAGAAGCGAGAAGAGGGCTTGGTGAAGGGTATCGAGTTTGACGAGTGTTCCGTCGAGGTCGACACAGAGCGGGGGCTCGGGTTTGGCATGAGGAATTTCCACGGCGGTTCCTAGAGGTAGTCTTCGGGATGTCGTCTCACTTCAACAAACCCGCCTTGCATATTTTTTTCGAGCCGGCGGGTAATGGTTTGTCGAATCCATTTTCTAAAAGCAGGGATGAGCAAGGCAAATCCAACCGTGTCGGTTAGGAGCCCGGGGGTAACTAGAAAGGCACCGGAGACAATAATCATGACGCCGTCCATAAGTTGGGGGGCAGGTAGGTTGCCAATACTAAGTTCACGGCGGATGGTTTGAATCGTTTGTAGGCCCTGTTGGCGGACGAGTGTGGCTCCGATGACTCCGGTGGCGAAGACGAGTAGGACGGTGGGAAGAAACCCGATGACTCCGTGAACTTCAAAGAGGAGGGCTAGCTCGAGAATCGGTAGCCCGATGAAGATGAGGAGTAGGGGGGGGAGTGGCATCTGGCGTTATGATTCGGGTTGTGTTTCAAATTTCTCGATATTGGCTTCGGCGACGGCTGCATCTTGCCAGGCGGTGACGAGCTCGGCTTGTTTGCGTTGTAAGAGGGCGTTTTCGATACGGGTGCTTTGTTCGGGGAGTTGGGCTTCGTCAGCCGTTTGCCGGGTTTTGACGGAGGCGAGGAGAACACCCTCAGCGGTTTGAATGGGGGCGGCGAGTTGGCCGATTGGGAGTTCAAACGTGCGTTCCATGATCGCGTTGGCTTCGGGATGTTCGAGGGGTTGCCCATTGTTGAAAGGGGTGAGTGTCTGAAGGGTGAGCTGGGCGGTCTGGATAGCTTCTGCAAAGGGGGTGCCTTCTTGCAGGGTGGTTTGAATCTGTGTGTATAATGTGTTCACGTTTTCACGGAACGCGGCGGCATCGGCTTGTGCCTGAGCGGCTTGCTGTGCATCTTTTTTCACTACGTCGAAGGCGGGAACGAAGGCGGGTAGTTTCTTTTGCAGGGCGATGACGTATACGTGATCACGTCCAACGACAGGGTCGCTGTAGTATTGTGTAGGTGTGGTGTCGAGGTTGAACGTGGCCTGAGAGAAAGGAGCGGTCGGATCGATTCCGAAAGCGGTTTCGCCAGCGGAGAAGGGGGGAATGTTTTTGACTACTTCTAGGTTGAGGGCGTCAGCCTGTGTTGCAAAGTCAGTTGTTTCATCGGCGAGGGCAGCAACGAGTTCGTCGGCAGCGTTGAAGGCGAGTTGCCGGGCAAGTTCGGTGCGAACCAATGGCTCAATGGCGCCGCGTGCTTCTGAGAAGGGAAGATAGGTGGGGCTTGTTTCGGGGTTTTCAGCGTTGGCTTCGACGCGGTAGCGTTCGAGGTTGTTGGAGTAGACTTGGATGAGCATTTCTTCGGTGGTTTCGACCTGGCTGGTGTAGTCGGTAACATCAAACTGGACATAGTGTACACGAGCTTTTTCGGGCAGTTCAAATTGAGTAGGGTTTTGATCGTAGTAGGTTTGTGCATCCGATTCGGTAATGGGATCGGCGGTGTAGGTGCTCTTCGAGATGAGGGCGGTTTCAACGGTGACAAGATCGTTGAGAAGGTGGAATGTTTCGTTGATTTCTTCGGCGGTGACGATAGCACTTTGGCTCGCGGTAGAGACGGCTTGTTCGATGATGATGTTTTCGGCGTAGGTGGCTTCGAATGCCTGTGAGTCCATGCCGAGACGGGGCAGAAAGTTACTGACGAAAGCGTTGTAGGCGTTGGCGTCGTATTGCCCAGTCTGCTGGTTCCGGAATACGGGCAGGCTTTTGATGGTTTCGATGATGCGCTCGGGTGTGGCGGTGTAGCCCATCTCTTTGGCTTTGTGGAGGACGGCGAGGCGGCTCCAAGCGGCGTCGCTGAGGGCTGCATCTGTCTGTTCATCCATTTGAAGGGCTTCTCCGGTCATGATGCTGTAGATCAGATATACGTTGCGGTAGGCTGTTTGAAATTGGGAGCGGGTGACCTCTTCACCAAAAATCGTTCCGATGGGATCGTTGGCCTGTTGCTGGGGGGCGGCGTCGGGGGTCGCCATATCCATGGCAACAAAGGCAAAGACGACGAGGCCGATGAAAAGACCCCAGACGATTTTGGATTGTATGATTTTATTGAAATTTGTGATTAACATGGCCATGCGCTCTCTCCTGTAAAATGAGGTGCGAATTTAGCGAGTTGCCTGCGGAGGGTCAACCGTGTTGGTAGATATTTCGCGAGGAAATGGGAGCTGGGTTAGGTTAGCCGAGATGGGTGTTTTGTTGATTCTGATCCAGGGCGCGTGGCGGAGAAAAGATGATGTTGGCAATGATGGCGTTGCGGAAAGTCTCACGTTCACGGAGGGGGAAATTGAGGTTGCCAGCTTGAGAGCTTGATACAAGGGGGGTGGAGGGGAGTTTTAAGGTGTCGAAGGAGAGCAGGGTGTTGGGCGTGGATTTGAGGGCGGAGCCGATGGCTTTGCGGTGCAGGGTTACAGCTTTTATTTTGGTGGGATTGAGGGCGTTGAGGTCGATGGGAGGAAGTTGAGTTTCGGCCTCGGGTTGGGGGTCGCGCATGGATTGAAAATCGGGTTTGGGCTGAGGGGGAGTTTCAAAGATGGGTTGTGGTTCTTCGAAAAAATCTTCGTCTTCATCGACGTCGGCACCGAACTGCTCGGCGATCTCTTCGAAGAACTCTTCGAGGGTGCTGGGGCTTTGCTTGGGTGCGGCGGTTGGGGAGGGGGCTGGTGTTTGAGTGGTGGGTGGGGCAGAACGGCGAGCGGGGGGCGGTGCTTTTTTGGCACCGCCGCGCTCGATGGCGGTCTTGACCAGATTGATCAAGGCTACGCCGATAAAGATGAGAAAGGGAATTAAGTCATCCATGCGGATTACTCTTCGGCTTTCTCGTCATCGCTGTTGGCTAGAGATTCGCGCATGGAGGTGTCTGCCATGATGTTTTGCATGCGGTAGAAGTCCATAACACCGAGGTTGCCTTGACGGAAGGCTTCGGCAAGAGCGAGGGGTACTTCGGCTTGGGCTTCGATTACTTTGGCTTGCATCTCCTGCACGCGGGCGCGCATCTCTTGTTCGGCGGCGATGGCCATGGCTTTACGGCCTTCGGCTTCGGCTTGGCGCATGATTTTATCGGCGTCGGCGCGGTCGGTTTCGAGTTTGGCGCCGACGTTGGCGATTTGCCCGACACCGGCTACAGATACATCGGCGATATCGATGGAGACGATTTCGAAGGCGGTCTGAGCGTCGAGGCCGCTGCCGAGCACTTTGCGGCTGATGGCATCGGGGTTTTCGAGGACGTTTTTGTAGGAAGACATGGAGCCGATGGCAGAGACAATCCCTTGTCCTACGCGGGCAATAATGGTGTCTTCGGTGGCACCGCCGACGAGGCGATCGAGGTTGGTGCGGACGGTTACGCGGGCTTTGACGAGCAGGCGGATGCCGTCTTTGGCGACGGCATCGAGCATGCCGCCGGTAGTTTTATTGGGGTCGGGGCAGTCGATGACTTTGGGGTTTACGCTGGTTTGGACGGCGTCGACGATGTTTCGACCCGCAAGATCGATTGCAGCGGCTTGTTGGAAGGTAAGTGTTATGTTGGCTTTTTCGGCAGCGATGAGGGCACGAACAACGTTCATGATACTACCTCCGGCGAGGAAGTGAGCCTCGAGCATGCCGGTGGTCATATTGAGTCCGGCTTTGATGGCAGAGATGTAGGTTAGGACGACCTGCGTGGGCGGGACGCGGCGCAATTTCATGCCGATGAGGTCGCGGATGCGGACGGGTGCTTCGGCAAACAGGGCGCGGACCCAGAGATTAATGACAGATATGGCAAGTCCGAGGAGGACCAGAATGAGAATTGTGAGGGGAATTGCTATAATATAGAACATAATGTTGCTCTCCGTTATCTAGTTAGTGTCCATTCGTTGCAGGTTAGCGGTGTTGAGGCGTTGAGCCATGGCAACCGATTCACTGCGTTTTAAAAAAATTGCTTGTAAAATAGCGCCCATGCCGAGCCATAGACTGACGGCCTGAATGGGTATTTCCAACCCGGGAATTAAACCAAGTAGGGCGAGGAGTAGCAAGCCGATGGCACTGGCGAGCAGGAGGCGTCCGGTTGGGGCGCCGGTGAGACGGAGTAGGAGCAGACCGATGAGGCAGGCAGTGACGATCTGGCTGAGATAGACCCAAGCGCCCCAGAGGCCAAGCATGAGTAGGCCGGTAGGTAGGCCAACGAAGGAGGTGAGGCAGAATACGCCAAGAATGGGGAGGGCGCCGGAGGCTAGAAATCCGATGAGGGAGCTTTTTAGGGGGGCTGTGAAGATGAAGTGTGTGGCATAGGCAGCCTGTGAGGGAAAGAGCAGTAGATAGGCGGCACCAGCGAGGAAGGCGGCAAAGAGCCAGAGGCCACGAGATTTGAGTCGGGCGGGAGAGAGGGGGGCTTGTGAGGGGGCGGTTTGGATAGGCTGTATACTACCTTCGACTTGAGCGGAGTCGAGCAGGAGAATGTTGTCGGAGAGGTAGTTAAAGTCGCCGCCGACGCGGAGCGTTTCCTCCGTAAGAATTTCGCGTGCTTGCAAATGGGTGCTGCCAGCGATGGTTCCGTCTAGGTTTAGGAGGGTGCCTGCGGTGATGTGCAGATCGCCGCCTATCGTGCCTTCGGAGATGACTTTATCGGCAATGATGCGGACGTTTCCGCCGACGACTGCTTCTTGGTTGAGGGTGACGGTGTCGGCGAGAAGTAGAAGATTGCCTTCAACAATTCCTTCAATACGGATAACTTTTCCAGTGATACGGGCGTTGCGCTTGGCGACGCCGCTGAGAACCGTTTCCATGCCGGCGATCCCGTTGATGTTGCCGGCATAGGTGCCGTTGAGGAGTAGGGGATTTGCGCAGATGATGGAGAGGTCGTTCAGAAAGACGCCTTCTGGTTGGGCGACGGTTGAGACTATCCACTGTTCATCTGAAACGGTTTGGCTGGCAGGTATGAGATATTGATTCGTGATGGTAAATGCGGGAGCAAGCAAGGGGAGCAGACAGGCGGTGAGCAGGGCTAGTCGCATGGGGGCACCTCACGGACAGTGATGGTTGCATTTTGGATGCTAACGACGCGGAGTTGTTTGCCGGCTTCGATCCAGTCGGCATCAGCCATGACATCGTGCCGCTTGCCGCTAATAAGGGCGATGCCAGCGGGGCGGAGGTTGGAGATGGCTTCGCCAGCGTCGTCTACCGATACGGCGGGTTGGTTGTGAGACTGGGAGTGGTCAAGGTTGTCGGTGAGGGTGAGACCGCGCCCGACACGGCTTTTGGGAAAGAAGCGAATCCAGATAATGAAGGTGAGAATCAGCAAGAGGATTAGGCCGATGGCACTGAGTGTATTCCAGGGGGCTGAAAACTGGAAATAGCCAACGGTGGCGGCGGCAAGCCAGAGCAGGGCTCCGATGATGCCGAGAATGCCACCGGGAAGGAAAATTTCGATGCCGATGAGTAAAAAGCCACTGATGACTAATGTCGCATATAGTGATGATGGTTCCATGTTTTCAGCTTATCAATTAATTTAATTATTTCAACAGATGTTCGGTTGATATTGGGGAGCATTACAGGGAGTGGGAAAGGGAAGTGGACCGTGTCCTTTACCGATGAGTTGGGCTTCGTGTAGATTTTGGTTGAGATAGGTTTTGGCGTTTATCACGGCGTTGGGCAGGGATTGTTTGTTTGCGATTGCAGCAGCGATTGCAGCGGCAAGTAGGCAGCCGGTTCCGTGAGTGGCAGGGGTGTCGATACGGGGGCTTTCGAGCTGAAAATGGGTATGGGCGTCGGCGTAAAAATCGGAGCAAACATTGCCGGTGGTGTGTCCGCCTTTGATGAGAACAGCGGGTGCGCCGAGCTGAAGGAGTGCGTCGGCATAGACGCTCGGGGTGGTGTCGGGTATTCCGGTTAGCCAAGCGGCCTCGGGTAGGTTGGGGGTGATGAGGGTGGCGCGGGGGAGTATACATTCGATAAATGTCTGAAGTTGATGAGGTTCAAGAAGAGGTGTGCCGGAGGTGGATCGTAGAACGGGGTCGCAGATGAGGGGTGTGTTGGGGAGTGTGTCGAGAAGCTCGGCGATGGTCTTGACGGCGTCGCCGAGCATGCCTGTTTTGATGCAGGTGGGAGGGAGATCTTGCTGAAGGCTGCTCCATTGGGCTTGAATAAGAGCGGTTGATACGGGTTCGATTTGCTGAACGCCGAGCGTGTTTTGGGCGGTGATGGCGGTGGTAATGGAGCAACCATGGAACCCGAAGGCGCGGAAGACTTGGAGGTCGGCTTGAAGGCCGGCACCGCCGCCACTGTCGGAGCCGGCAATGGTCCAGAGAATGGGAGGGTTAGCGTTCATCCTTTTCCAGGTTCTCGGGAAAGTGGAAGATGGTCTCTTCGGGGTGGGCATAGCCCACTTCGTGGGCGATGCGTTCGACAAAGTCGGGATCCGTTGCGAAGCGGCGCTGGTTTTCTTTTAGCTGTTGTTCGGCGGCGGTGGTCTTATCAATTTCGCGCTGTAATTCTTCACTCCGTTGCTGGTAGGTGTTGAGTTGGTTGACTTTGGGAATGAAGGCGAGGGAGATGCCGATGATGGCGACTAGGATGAGAACGCCGAGGCCGACGCGGTTGATGATGCTCCAGTATGTTTCGGTTTGTCGCATGTAAGCCCTTTAAATGCGGCTATCGTAGAGATTGTTTGGATGGCTCGCAAGAGCGAAAAAAGGCGGCTCTAGTTGAGCCGCCTTTCGAGCTGCGTTGTGGGCGAGCTTACGCGTCGCCGTAGCGGCTGTCGCTGCCGAGCATCTCTTCGATGCGGAGGAGCTGGTTGTATTTGGAGATGCGGTCTGAGCGGCTCAAGGAGCCGGTTTTGATCTGGCCGGCATTGGTGGCAACGGCGATGTCGGCAATGGTGTTGTCGGATGTTTCGCCGGAGCGGTGTGAGACGACGGCAGTGAACCCGGCTTTGTGCGCCATTTCAATGGCGTCGAGTGTTTCGGTGAGGGTTCCGATCTGGTTGACCTTGATGAGGATGGAGTTGCCGCAGCCTTCTTCGATGCCGCGGGCAAGGAATTTGACGTTGGTGACGAAGAGATCGTCGCCGACGAGTTGGCAGCGCTCGCCGACTTTGTCGGTGAGAACTTTCCAGCCACTCCAGTCTTCTTCGTTCATGCCGTCTTCGATGGAGTCGATGGGGTAGGTGTCGATGAGGGAGGCGAGGTATTCGGCCTGCTCTTCTGAAGAGCGTTTGGCGCCGGCGTCACCTTCGAACTTGGCATAATTATAGATTCCGTCTTCGTAGAATTCTGAAGCGGCGCAGTCGAGGGCGATGGTTACGTCTTTGCCGGGTTCGTAGCCGGCATCGCGTACGGCTTGCATGATGGAGTCGAGGGCTTCTTCGGTGCCGCCTTCGAAGTTAGGGGCAAAGCCGCCTTCGTCACCAACAGCAGTGGAGAGGCCTTTGCTTTTAATGATGGCTTTGAGTGCGTGGAAGACTTCAGCTCCGCAGCGGAGGCCTTCTTTGAAGGTGTCGGCGCCAACGGGGCGGATCATAAATTCTTGGAAGGCGATGGGGGCATCGGAGTGCGAGCCGCCGTTGATGATGTTCATCATGGGCAC
>CAXGYR010000025.1:0-18090 GCA_964014015.1 uncultured Kiritimatiellaceae bacterium | reverse complement strand
CCTCCAGCTTCAACTCCACCCGCGGGAACAATCCCTCCGGTTGTTGGATCTCTACACCTGCCGGCAATGCCCCAAACAGACGAATCCGCTCCAGCTCCGGCCGCTCCTCACCCAATCCAAGCGCAGCCCGCAACCGCGCCATCTTCTCCGGCATCACCGGAAACAGTAACGCCGCGCAACGCTGCAGCGAATCAGCCGCCACATACAACGTCTGCTCCACTTCCACCTGCCGTCCCGCCTTCGCCATCGACCACGGCGCCCGCTCCTGCAAATAAACATTAATCTCGCGCACGGCGCTCATTACCAGAGCCACCGCTGCATCCAGCTTCATATCCGTTAGCAACCGACCCGCATCCGATACCGCCGCTTCAACCGCCTCCAGCAACGCACGCGCACCCTCATCCGATGCCAGCAACGCTTCACGCTCCAGTACCGATGGTACCCGACCCTCGCAATAACGTGTAAGCATATTCAACACCCGGCTCGCCACATTTCCCAGATCATTCGCCAAATCCGAATTATAGCGCTTAACAAACGCCTCCTCCGTAAAGCTCGCATCCTGACCCAGTGTCATTTCCGCAATCAGAAAATAGCGGAATGCATCCACGCCATAGCGATCAATCATCTCCATCGGATTCACCACATTACCCAACGATTTACTCATCTTGGTGCGCCCCGTTAACCACCAGCCATGCGCAAAAATCGACTGCGGCATCGCCAGCCCCATCGCCTTTAGCATCGTCGGCCAATAGACCGTATGCGTTGTTAAAATATCCTTTCCAATCAAATGACACGAACAAGGCCACCATGCCTTAAACTGCTCCTCATCCGAGCGATACCCCACCGCCGAGATATAATTGATCAACGCGTCAAACCACACATACGTCACAAACTCCGCATCAAACGGCAGCTCAATCCCCCACGCCAACCGTGCCTTTGGCCGAGAAATACACAAATCCTGCAATGAATTATTCCGTAGAAAACCCAACGTCTCGTTCGCGCGGAATGCCGGCTGAATAAACTCCGGATGCGTCTCGATATACTCAATCAGCCACGCCTGATACTTGCTCATTCGGAAAAAATAATTCGACTCTACAATCGAATCCACCGGCCGACCGCACTCCGGACACTTCCCATCCTGCAGATCCTTCTCCGTAAAGAACCGCTCACACCCTACGCAATACCACCCCGTATACTCCGCCTTATAAATCTCATCCCGATCAAACAGATCCTGCAGCGTCGCCTGTACCACCTCCGTATGGCGCTTCTCGGTTGTACGAATAAAATCATCATGCGTAATCTCCAGACGCTCCCACAGCTCCTGAAACCGCACTACCGTCTGGTCACACTGCTCCTGCGGCGAAATCCCATTCGCCTCCGCCGCCTCCTGCACCTTCTGCCCGTGCTCATCCGTCCCCGTCAAAAAATAGGTCGGCACATCCAACAACCGATGATAATTCGCCAACACATCCGCCAAGATCGTTGTATACGCATGCCCAATATGCGGCTTATCGTTCACATAATAGATTGGCGTCGTCACATAAAATGGCTGGTTTTGATTACTCATGATCCCTCATCCAATAAAAACGGATATCGTAAAGAGAAGAGCCTAAGATACAAGCGTTGAATTTAATATCCCATCTATGCCACTCTCACCCCATGAAATTTAGACCCTGCATTGATCTACACAACGGCACCGTCAAACAAATCGTCGGCAGCACCCTCCGCGACGGTCACGAACCCCAAACCAATTTTACAGCCACTCAATCCCCCGCATGGTACGCCCGCACCTATGCCGCTGACCACCTCACCGGCGGCCACATCATCAAACTCGGACCCGGGAACGATGACGCCGCACGCGAAGCCCTCACCGCCTGGCCCCACGGTCTACAAATCGGCGGCGGCATCACCGCCCAAAATGCATCCCAATGGCTCGACGCCGGCGCCAGCAAAGTCATCCTCACCTCCTGGCTTTTCACCAACGGCCAACTCGACCCCCAGAAACTCGACCACCTCAAGGCAACCATCGGAAAAGAAAACACCGTCCTCGACCTCAGCTGCCGCCTTCGTAACAACCAATACCACATCGTCACCGACCGCTGGCAAACCTTCACCGAAACCACCATCACCCCCGAAACGCTCAACGATTTAGCGCATTACGCCTCTGAATTTCTCATACACGCCGTCGACGTCGAAGGCAAACAAGCCGGTATCGACCAACCCCTCATCGAACACCTCGCCGCCCACAGCCCCATTCCCTGTGTCTATGCCGGCGGCGTTCGCTCCCTAGAAGATCTCGCCACCATCCGCGCCATCGGAAAAAATAAAATCGACGTCACCATCGGCTCCGCCCTCGACCTCTTCGGCGGCACCCTACCCTACCGCGACGCCGTCAACTTCTGCGCCTAAAAGTCGTACACCAACCCCAACGTCACCAACAAATCATTCTGCTCACTACCCACCGCATCCGGCATATTATCATAATCATTCCGCATCTCAGCAAACAGTGAAACCGACTCCAGTAATCCACTCTTCACCCCCAGCACCAACCAACCGTAATAATCCTCCGTCGGCTCCTCCGCGTTTCCGTTCAGCTCCACCTCCGCATACACCGATGCCTGCTCACTAAAGTCCCAGTTAAAATTAGAAGCCACCCTAAATCCCGTATACGTCGCCTCCTCTTCAATTCCCTTGTCATAGGTCAGATTCACACCCGCCGCCACATCCAACTTCATCCGCTCATCCTGCACCACATAATACCCCACATTCGGACCCAACTGTCCCCGAAACCGAATACCCCGAATCGAATCATGCACCCCCTGCGTAAACAACGACGCAAAATAATCCGGATTCGCAAACCGGAACCGATACTCCGACTGCGCCCGAGCCAACCCCTCCGTCTGCAACCCCTCCGTCTCCCCATGCTCCCCATAAAACGAATTCAACCAATCATTCTCATCCGAATAACGCTCCCGCTTCACGTTCATCGTATACATCGACCGATCCGTATTACCCGAACGATAACTCGCACCCAACGCCGCCTCATTCTCCCACGCACCCGTATCTGCCCATGCCACTCCCACCAACGCAACCATCACCAAACCCAAAAAAAGACCCTTCATAACCACTCCTTCATTAAAGATAAAAAAAGAAAATATCGATCTACTCATCACCCCGCAACCCAAAAAAGCACCCCTTCACTCGTATGTTCAATTCCGTTGTTTTGAACAGACAATAATTGATACAGTCTGAATTCAACACAACAAGGAAACCTTCATGAGCGAATACCAATACTCTCCCATCTATCAACACCAAGGCATCCAAACCCCCTGGCGCAAAATTTCCGACCACAGCATTAGCACCCAAACTCTCAACGGCAAAGAAGTCCTCATCGTCGAACCCGAGGCCCTCGAACAACTCGCCTACGAAGCCTTCTGCGATGTCTCCTTCTACCTCCGCCCCGGCCACCTCCAACAAGTCGCCTCCATACTTGACGACCCCGAAGCCAGCGAAAACGACCGCTTCGTCGCCAACGCCTTTCTCGAAAACTCCATCATCTCCGCCGTCGGCGAACTCCCCACCTGCCAAGACACCGGCACCGCCCTCATCACCGGCGCCAAAGGCGCCCAAGTCTGGACCGACTTCAACGAAAAAGAAGCCCTCTCCCGCGGCATCCACCGCGCCTTCGCCGAACGCAACCTCCGCTACTCCCAAATCGCCCCCCTCACCATGTTTCAGGAAAAAAACACCGGCAACAACCTCCCCGCCCAAATCGACATAGCCGCCACCACCGGCAACGAATACCACCTCACCTTCATCGCCAAAGGCGGCGGCTCCGCCAACAAATCCTTCCTCTTCCAAAAAACCAAATCACTCCTCACCGACGCGCAACTCACCGAATTCGTCCGCACCGAACTCTTCAACATCGGCACCGCCGCCTGCCCCCCCTACCACTTCGCCCTCGTCATCGGCGGCACCTCCGCCGAAGCCACCCTCAAAACCGTCAAACTCGCCTCCATCGGCGACCTCGACGACCTACCCACCACCGGCGATGAAACCGGCCGCGCCTTCCGCGACCTCGAATGGGAAGCCAAGATTTTAGAGATGAGCCGCGACTCCGGCATCGGCGCCCAATTCGGCGGCAAATACTTCTGCCACGACGTCCGCGTCATCCGCCTCCCCCGCCACGCCGCCAGCTGCCCCGTCGGCCTCGGCGTCTCCTGCTCCGCCGACCGCAACATCCGCGCCAAAATCACCCCCGAAGGCATCTTCCTCGAACAACTCGAATACGACCCCGCCCAATACCTCCCCGCCCAACGCAACACCGAACCCGACCAAGCCCCCATCATCAACCTCAACCAACCCATGGACGAACTACTCCAAGAACTCTCCCAATACCCCGTCTGCACCCGCCTCCGCCTCAACGGCACCCTCATCGTCGCCCGCGACATCGCCCACGCCCGCATCCAACAAATGCTCGACAACGGCGAACCCATGCCCGACTACTTCAAAAACCATCCCATATACTACGCCGGCCCCGCCAAAACCCCCGCCGGAAAACCCTCCGGCTCCTTCGGTCCCACCACCGCCCAACGCATGGACCCCTACGTCGACAGCTTCATGCAACATCGCGGCTCGATGATCATGCTCGCCAAAGGCAACCGCACCCCCCAAGTCACCGAAGCCTGCGGCAAACACGGCGGCTTCTACCTCGGCTCCGTCGGCGGACCCGCCGCCCTCCTCGCCGAAAAAAATATTACCTCCGTCGAACTCGTCGACTTCGAAGAACTCGGCATGGAAGCCGTTCGCAAAATCGACGTCGTCGACTTCCCCGCCGTCATCATCGTCGACGACAAAGGCAACAACTTCTTCACCGACATCCTTCAACCCAAAGGCAAACGCACATGATACAACCAATCCTTCTCATGCTAGCACTCCTCCTCGGCACCACCCACGCCGCCCTCAACACCGAAGAGCTGCGCCACCAAGCCACCGATGTCACCATCCAAGCCTACCCCGATGCCGACACCGTCCTGCTCAACGACATCACCCACGTCACCTACCAACCCGACGGCACCTCCCAAACCCAAAGTGACACCGCCATCAAAATCCTCACCGAAAAAGGCAAACGCAACCAACGCACCCTCTCCCTCCGCTTCAACATCTCCTACGGCACCAACTACTTCACCCGCGTCGAACGCATCACCCCCCAAGGTGACATCATCCCCATCGATATTACCGCCAACAGCCGCACCATCGTCAACCCCTCCCAGATGAGCGCCAACATCTACAACCCCAACTCCAAAATTCTCCAACTCTCCATCCCCGGCCTCGAAATCGGCGACATCCTCCGCTACCAAACCCAAGACATCGTCACCAAAACCGTCGTCCCCGACACCTGGAGCGACTACCAAGTCTTCGAAGCCGACTTCCCCATCCTCCAAGCCACCTACTCCGTTGACGCCCCCGCCTCACGCCCCCTTCACAACATCCTCCTCAAAGACGAAATACCCGGCACCGTTCACGCCACCCAGACCACCAAAGGCGACCGCATTCACTACACATGGGAGCTTCAAAACGTTCCACAATTTTTCCCCGAGCCCCAAATGCCCACCGCCTACACCGTCACCCAACGCCTCCTCATCAGCACCATCCCCAGCTGGGAACACCTCTCCCGTTGGTACTGGGACCTCTGCCTCCCCCGCATGGAATGCACCACCCCCGCCCTCGAACAAACCGCCCTTGACCTCACCCGCGGTAAAACCACCCAAGAAAAAATCGAAGCCCTCTTCACCTTCGTCTCACAAGAAATCCGCTACATGGGCATCACCACCGAAGAAGAAGCCCCCGGCTATGAACCCCACGATGTCTCCATCACCTTCGAAAACCGCTACGGCGTCTGCCGCGATAAAGCCGCCCTCCTCGCCGCCATGCTCCGCATCGCTGGCGTCGACGCCTTCCCCGTCATCATCATGGCCGGTCCCAAAAAAGACGAAGAAGTCCCTCAACCCTTCTTCAACCACGCCGTCACCGCCGCCCTCAACGATCAAGGCGAATATGTCCTCATGGACCCCACCGACGAAAACACCAAAGACATCTTCCCCGCCTACCTCCAAAACATGAGCTACATCGTCGCCCGCCCCGAAGGCGAAACCCTCCTCACCTCCCCCATCATCCCCGCCAACCAAAACCTCACCCGCCTCCACACCCACGCCACCCTCAACCAAACCGGCACCCTCACCGCCCAAACCACTATCCAATTTCAAGGCGTCAACGACACCATCTACCGCGCCCACTTCTCCAAACTCAAACCCGAAGAGCGCCGCCGCTTCTTCGAAGGCCACCTACGCCGCACCGCGCCCGCCGCTCAACTCGAATCCCTCACCTTCAGCCCCACCGAACTACGCGACACCACCCAACCGCTCACCGTCCAACTTGACTATCGCGCCGACGACCTCCTCGCCGGCACCCAGACCCACCGTATGCTCCAGCTCCCTCAGCTCGGCGCCTCCATCGGCTACGCCAACTTCCTCCTCGGCAACACCGGACTCACCCAACGCCGCTTCCCCCTCTATACCCGCATCACCGCCGGCATTGAAGAGACCCTCCACCTCGAACTCGACCCCACACTCGGAACCCCCCAGCTCCCCGACACCAACCCCACCACCTCCACCAACCTGCTCTGGAATCATCAATATATCATGGAAGATAACACCCTATTTATCACCAATAACCTACAACTTAACACCGTCCAATTCTCCCCCGCAGAATACCAACAACTCCGCCAAGACCTCGAAGAGATCGAATACGAATCCAGCAAACAAATCATCCTACAACAGACGGCCGACAACCTTCCCCAACCCGACATCCGCATCCTCGAACACCACGAAACCTTCACCCTCACCGACGCTCAAAACTGGCACCAGCACACCCAGCGTAAAACCGAAATCCTTACCTACGCCGGTCAAAAAGAGCAGGCCGAAATTAAACTCACCTACAACCCCGCCTGGGAAACCGTCCACGTCACCAACGTCCTCGTCACCCTACCCGACGGCTCCACCAAAACCATCCGCCCCGAAGAGAGCAATCTAATGGACGCCGCCTGGAGTGCCTCCGCCCCCCGCTATCCCGCCGAAAAAATTCTCGTCATCAACCTTCCCAGTGTCGAAATCGGCGGCACCATCGAATACGAAACCCACCGTACCGTCACCGGAAAACCCTGCTTTGCCCTCCAGCGCAGCTTCAACGGATTTGACCCCATCGACCACAAAACCCTCACCGTCATCCACCCCAAAGATCTCCCCCTCCAAATCCGCAGCCATAACATCCCCGCCACCCAAACCACCAATCAGCAAACCATCACCCTCCACTGGGAAGCCCATAACCAAATGCCCCACCTGCAAGAGGAAAACCTACCCGCCTGGCACACCTTCAACCCCTACATCCGCCTGTCCACCACCGACTGGAAAACCTACGCCAAACAGATCCACACCCCCCTACTCGCCGCCACCCAAAACCAATCCAACACAGCGCAACTCGCCCAGCAACTCACCCGCGAATGTACCACCGCCCAACAACGCATTCGCACCCTCCGCGACTGGGTTGCCCAAAACATCCGAGCCGCCGGCCCCGCCCTCTCCGACCTCCCCCTCTCCGCTATCACCCCCGCCGACACCACCCTCGCCGATCGCTACGGCAACCGAACCGACCGCATGATTCTCCTCCACACCCTCCTAACCGCCATCGACATCCCCTCCCAATTTCTCCTCGCCGCCTATAGCTCCCTTATCCCCGACGAGACCGAACCCCTCCGCACCCTCCCCGGCCGCACCCACTTCAACCGCCTCATCCTCAAAACCCAGCTCAACCACACCCCCCTCTACCTAACCGGCAACTCACACTACGCCCCCCTCGGCCCCACCGCCTTCCATCGTCAACCCGCCCTCCATCTCCCCGCCGGCGCCATCGAAACCATAGAACTCAACCCCGAATTCCACGACATCAGCCGCACCCAATACACCTTCACCCTCACCCCCAACGGAACCCTCACCTACCAACAAGAAGCCAGCATCACCGGTACCGCCTACGAACCCTTCCACCGCACCTACGCCGAAATGACCCCCGAAAACCGCCGCCGGCATCACCAAGAACTCCTTGCCGACATCGCCCAGAACGCCCAACCGAATGGCGACCTCATCACCGACCACTCTCACTACCCCGCCCACTTCTCTCTTTCCGCCACCGCCAAACGCTACGCCATTCAAGACCAAAACTACCTCTACCTCCAGCTCCCCAGTCTCTTCGCCGACCTCTTCAACTACCGCTCCCCCCAACGCACCCTACCCCTCGCCCAATCCAACTGGATCGATAAAGAAGTCCAACTCATTATCCACCTCCCCCCTAACCACACCCCCCTCATCACCCCCGAACCCCTAACCCTACAGCTTCCCAACCAAACCGGCACCGTCCAACTCACCACCCACCACAACGCCACCGAAAACACCCTCACCCTCACCGGAACCGCCCACATCCGACCCACCCTCATCCCCGCCAACCAATTCCCCCAACTCATCCAAGCCGACCGACAACTCTCCCACCCCGATCGCACCACCCTCCTCCTCCAAAAAATCGACCCGTAAGGAACCCCCCAACCGAAACGATTTAAAAGTGGAGATAAAGTAGATGAAAACCCACACCCTTGGAATCCTCATGGCACTAACCCTCAACACGCACGCCTACGAAAAAGCATTCACCCCCACTTCCGCCGGCACCACCGAGATCAAAACCATTCCCCAACGCATACTCCTCGTCTCCGAACGCACCGAAAACTACTTCGCCTCCAACAACAACCTCTTCGGCAACCTCTTCCGCTACATCCGCCAGCACAACCTACCCATGACCACCCCCGTAAAAGCCGACATCATGCCCGGCAGAATGGGCTTCTACGTCGACCAAGAAAATGAACAAAAAACCCTCCCCAATACAGCAACTGTCGCCGTAACCACCGAACCCTCCCGCACCGTCATCAGTCTCGGGAAGCGCGGCGGCTACTCACAAAAAAACTATCAATCTGCCCTCCGCACGCTGCAAGAAGAACTTACCGCTCGCCCCAACTGGAAAGCCGCCGGCAAACCCTATGCCATCTTCTGGGACGGCCCCTACATCCCCAACTTCGCCAAAAAATTTGAAGTTCACATTCCAATCTTGCCCGCCCAGCCATAACGCCTCTTTAAACAGGCTTTTCAAGCCACTTCAATCCTCCTACTCTACTGCCCATGGAAATCATCAACGCCATCGCCCCCGTCTTTCTGCTTATCCTACTCGGCAAAGCCCTCCAATCGCTTCGCTTCTTCCCCGACGCCTTTCTCGATCAGCTCAACCGCTTTGTCTACCACCTCGCACTCCCCGCCCTGCTCATCGCCCGCATCAGTCAAGCGCAGTTTGATCCCGCCTCCGCCACCCGCATGATCGCCCTCTTCGCCATCGCTACAATCGCTACACTCGGTCTCAGCTGGCTGATCGCCCGCCTACAGAAACTACCCCCCGCCAAAGCCGGCGCCTTCATTCAAGGCAGCTTCCGAGGCAACGGCGTATTCGTTGGCTTACCCATCATTCTCTACGCCGCCGGTACCCTCCACCCCGCCGCTGAGCAACAAGCCTCCGTTATGATCGCTCCCATCGTTATCATCTTCAACCTCCTCGCCGTTACCATCCTCCTCCAATGCGGCACCCTCGACCGCGCCCACGGAAAACCCCTCACCTTCCTCCTCGCCCACCTCTTCAAAAACCCCATGATCATCGCCTGCCTCATCGGACTCCTAATCAACCAACTCAACCTCCCACTCCCAACCCTCATCCTACGCCCCATGGATCTGCTCGGCAGCGCCGCGCTCCCGCTCATCCTCATCAGCATCGGCGCCACCCTCGACCTCAACGGACTACGCGCCACAGCCGCCCCCACCATCATCGCCTCGCTCCTCAAAGTTTGCATCGCCCCCCTCATCGGCTATGCCTTCATCGCACCCTTCCAACTCACACCCACCGACGCTCTCGTCACACTCATCTTCCTCGGTGTTCCCACCGCCGGCACCTCCTACGTCATGGCTGAAGTGCTCGGCTGCGACGCCCCCCTTGCTGGCCGCATCATCGCGCTCAGCACCCTCCTCTCTTTCCTCACCCTCCCCGTACTGATTGCACTTGGTATCCAATAAACTTTACAATATAAACCGACCTCGTTCGTTTGTGAAAAAAGGAGAATACTCATGAATCAAAAACAGAACCTACTGATCATCATCGCCACCGCACTCATCGCCGTCGGCGCCGTAACCGCCGCCATCAAACAGAACGAAAAGCGTAAAGCCGCCGAAACCGAACTCGACAGCCTAAAAACTCTCATAGACGCTGTTCCCACCACCCAACCCCAACTATCCGCTGAGAACACCCCCGAATCTTCCGCTCAACTCGAACAACTGCAGGCTGAAATCAATACGCTCAAGGAAGCGCTTGGCAACGCCGAACAGCAACTCGTTATCTACCAGAAAAACGAAAACGAAGCCCAACAGGAGCAACCGCAAACGCCCGAACGAGAGAGCTACGCCGACCGCATGGCCCGCCTAAAAGACGAAGACCCCGAAGAGTACCAACGCATCGTTGACGAACGCCGCGAACGCCAAGAAGCTCTGCAATACAACCTCGCCGAACGTACCGCCATCTTTCTCGATATGGACACCTCCTTTATGAACCCCGAAGAACTCGCCAACCACGAACAGCTCGTCGACAAAATGGCAACTGTCTTTGAACTAACCCAGCAATTTGAAGATCCCGAAAACACTCCTAATCGCGCCAATATGCGTGAAATGTGGAGCGCCATCGGCGAAGCCCGCCCCCTGATGGAGCGCCAGCGCATCACCCTTTTCGAAAAAACATTCCGCGATCAAATCGGCATGTCCAACGAAGAAGCCGCCGACATGGCCGCGTACATCGAACACCTCAACGAAGCCACCAGCATCAATCCCTTTCCACGCCGCAACCGACCCGATAACCAAAACCGGTAATCGGGTCCGCACAAGCGGCTTCCCCACTTTTCAAGTTGCAATATTTACCCCCTCTGGCAGACTCTGCCGCTCACGTAACGAACGAGGTAAACATGTCTAATCAATATAATATCACCCTACTCCCCGGCGACGGCATCGGCCCCGAAGTCATCACCCAAGCCGTCAACGTCCTCAACGCCATCGCCGAACCCGCCGGCTTCAGCCTCACCTACAACGAACAGCACGCCGGCGGTGCCGCCATCGACGCCCACGGCGATCCCATGCCCGATAGCGTAGTCGACGCCTGCAAAGCCTCGCACGCCGTTCTCCTCGGCGCCGTCGGCGGTCCCAAGTGGGACGCTCTCACCGGTGCCCTCCGCCCCGAAAGCGGCCTACTCAAAATCCGCAAAGAACTCGGCGCCTTCGCCAACCTGCGTCCCGTAACCGTTCCCGCATCACTCGCCGAAAACTCCCCCCTCCGCCCCGAAGCAGTCAGCGGACTCGATCTCTTTACTGTCCGCGAACTCACCGGCGGCATCTACTTCGGGCAACCCGTTGGCGAAGAGGGCGAAGGCCCCGAAAAACGCGCCTGGAACACCATGATCTACTCCGTTGCCGAAATCGAACGCGTCGCCCGCGTCGCCTTCGACTGGGCCCGCAAGCGCCGCAACAAAGTCACCAGCGTCGACAAAGCCAATGTCCTCACCGTCTCCCGCCTGTGGCGCGACACCGTCAAAGCCCTCCACGAAAGCGAATACAGCGACGTGGAACTCGACCATATGTATATCGACAACGCCGCCATGCAAATGGTCATCAACCCCCGCCAATTCGACGTTATCCTCACCGGCAACATCTTCGGCGATATTCTCTCCGATGCCTCCGCCACGCTCGGCGGCTCACTCGGGCTGCTTCCCTCCGCCTCCGTCGGCGGTCCCGTCGGACTCTTCGAACCCGTTCACGGATCCGCCCCCGATATCGCCGGACAAGGAAAAGCCAACCCACTCGCCATGATTCTCTCGACCGCCATGATGCTCGACACCCTCGACCAGGGAGCTGCCGCCAACGCAATCCGCACCGGCGTTAACACCGTTCTCGATCAAGGCTACCGCTCTGGCGACTTATGGCGCGAAGGCAACACCCTCGCCTCCACGGAAGAATTGGGCGAACGTGTGACCGAAGCCGCACTCGCAGCAATTTAACGACCTGCTTCGCCGCGCAGTTGCGTCGAACTGATATCCTTGCGGAACAGCGACTCACTGATCGGCAAAAAAAGCGGACGATAACGCGGTGCAATCGTGAGGTGTTCCAGGCAACTATAATCGCCCTTGTGCAGACGACCCGCCACTACAAACCGACACTCCAACGCCAAAAACCGCTCCAGCATTCCCTCTACATCTGCATGATACTGCGCATCCAACAACCGAACCGCCGTGTCATACCCCATTGCAAACCACGCCCCCGGAAAAATCTCACTCTTCTCTAAAAACGTAGCCGCCTTGGTCAGCACAAACGGTAGTGCGCCTGGAAGACTCGCCAGCCGTGCAAGCACCTCATCCGTATCCAAGGCAGGCTTATCCGCATTTCGCACCGCCAACTCCAGCCAACCGCTTCGCTCGCTTACCTCTTCCGCCGCTGCCAGTAACCCCGCGTGCCCCACGTGAAACGGATTGAACGAACCCGGAAAAAGAAGCGGCTTCACGGGAACACCATCCGCACCCCGCACCCAATGCGCAGCGTCCCCAGCTAAAAACTGACCGACCGCTTCCCGCATTAAACCCCCTCCAGACACGCCTTCACATACACCAGAAGCGCGGCACTCAACGCCACCTCCTGCTCCAATCGCGAACCTGTTTCTAACGCCAGATACCGATGAAAATGGCGGCCTTTGACCGTTATCGCCAGATGCGCACGATCCGCACCCCGCCGCTCTCGGTTGGTTTGCAACGCTGCCGTACAGGCAATGCCAGCATACGGATGAGAGCCATCTGCAAACCGCACAGCCCGAGCATACGCTGCCCGGCTTAGCGCGCCCGCGACCCGCGAACTGCATAACCCATCACATGTCAGCCCGCCATATGCCTGCAGCGCCTTCGCGCTATACGGTATTTGTGCCTCCAGCATAAACGCCGAGGCACCCGCTACCGAAAGAACCTCAGAAACGGCAGCGCTACCCCCACCGCTCACCACCCAGGCGGTCTGATATCCACTCACCACCAACGCCTGAGCTATCGCCTCACTCATTCGCCATTCGCAACCACATCGATCGATGTAATCACCACCGCCTCTTTCGGCACATTTTGATGCGGCCCCGCATTACCCGTTGCCACACTCTTGATTTTATTCACCACATCCATTCCCTCAACCACCTCGCCAAACACACAATAGCCCCAGCCATCTTGTCCCGGGTAGTTCAGGAATGTGTTGTCATTCACATTGATGAAAAACTGTGCGCTTGCACTGTGCGGATCCATCGTACGCGCCATTGCAATCGTACCCGTTTTATTTTCCAATCCGTTCGACGCTTCATTCTCTACCGTCTCTGGCGCTGGCTTCTGCTTCATATCCGCCGTAAACCCGCCCCCCTGAATCATAAACCCATCCATCACCCGATGAAAAATCGTATCCGAATAATGCCCTTTCTTCACATACTGCAAAAAATTCTCCACGGTCTTTGGCGCCTTTTCCGCATTCAACGCCACCTCAATATCACCCATCGAAGTCTTCATTATCACCTTCATCTGTTTCTCCTCTCCTCTCTCTTTTACCTCACTTGACTCACCGCCTTGCGAACCGCAAACCCACAAGCCCATCATAACGAAAATACATGTTAATTGTTTGATCATTCTTCAACCTCCCCACTATACAGTCCTAAATCGTAACGCAAATTTTATACACATGAATTGGAAGAAAACAGTAAAACGCAAAATACGTCAACCGTTTGAGACCCTCGGTTTCATTCTTCTAAAGCTGCTTATCCCTCTCACCCCGCGCTTCCTCATCCTGCTTCAATCTCGACTCATTGCCCGCATCCTGTTGCGCTGCTGCGCCTCTCAGCGCAAAACCGCGCTCGACAATCTCAACGCCGTCTACAAAGAATCCCGCACATCCCGTGAAAAAGAACGCATCCTCATCCAATCCACCGCCACCTTCATACAAACCTATATCGACCTAATCTGGTTCACCTTTCGCGCCTCCTCACGCATCAAAAAATATGTAGACATCAGTTGCTTCGATAACGAAACCGCTCAAAACCTACCCCCCACCATCTTCGTCACCGCCCACCTCGGCAATTGGGAACTACTCGGTCATCTCATCCAACACCTAAAACTTCCCCTTACCACCGTCGCCGCTCCCGTTAAAAACGCGAGTGTCGATCGACTCCTGAATCGTATCCGCGAAAAAAATGGGCAGCAAATTATCTCCGCCTCCGGCGCATTCAGAAAAATCAGTACGGCCCTAAAACAGGGTCAGCACACGGCTCTTCTGCTCGATCAGACCCTCTCACCCGCAAAAGGGGGTCTTCCTATCCACTTCATACACGCCACCGCACACATAGCACCCAGTGCCGCCCTCCTCGCCTACCGCACCCAAACCCCCATCCGTTTCAGCTACTGCATTCCCCAACCAAACGGCCACTATAAAGTGACCCTCTCCAAACCTCTCGCCCCGCCCCCCTACCAGCCCTCACAGCACAAATCCACCATTCAGCACCTCACCCAAACCATCACCAACCAGCTCACCGACACCATCCTCCAACACCCCCACAACTGGATCTGGTCCTACCCCTACTGGAAAAAATACACACCACATCCACCCGCATAAACCATCCACTAAAAACTTGGTCTTTCTCCCCTCGCACACTATCGTTCAGCAACGTTCGGAGAATAGGCTATGTCCGATATCAATCGCATCAAAGAGCGCATCAATTTTTGCATTCAGGGTGAACTTTGGGAACAACTTCCCAAATTCCTCAACGACCTGCACCCAGCCGACATTGCCGAAATCATCAACCACGCCCCCATCGGCGCTCAAAACACCCTCTTCGAACTCCTCGACCAAGAGATCAAACCCGACGTCCTCGCCGAACTCGACCAGCAAACCGAAGCCGACGTTCTCGAAGAACTCACCGACGAACAGATCTCCGACCTCGTAGAAGAGATGGCGCCCGACGATGCCGCCGACCTCCTCGGCGACCTCGAAGATGACCAACGCGAAGAAATTCTCGACCTCATGGAAGACGAAGAGTCCGAAGAAGTCCGCGAACTACTCAAATACGACGAAGAGAGCGCCGGCGGCATCATGACCTCCGACTTTGTCGCCGTCACCGCCAACATGACCGCAGCAGAAGCCATCGCCCACATCGGCTCCCTCGACCTCGAAGAACCCGTATACTTTGCCTACGTCGTCGGCGCAGACGGTCGCCTACAGGGCTACATCCAGCTCTGGGAACTTCTCAAAACCACCCACCTACAACAACCCCTCTCAACCCTCGCCGTCAAAGACACCATCTCCGTTCAAACCAACACCGACCAAGAAGAAGTAGCCCGCACCGCCTCCAAATACGACCTTAGCTCCCTACCCGTTCTTGACCCCAACGGCATCCTCGTCGGCCGCATCACCGTCGACGACATCATCGACGTCATCGAAGAAGAAGCCTCCGAAGATATCTTTAAACTCGCCGGCTCCAACGACTCTGAACTAGAATACAACTCCCCCCTCCACGCCTGCAAAGCCCGCCTCCCCTGGCTCATGATCACCCTACTCGCCGGCTTCGTCAGCAGCCTCATCCTCAAACAGTTTATCGATCACCATATCGTTGCCCTAAGCTTCTTCGTACCCATCATCATGGCCATGGGCGGCAACACCGGCATCCAATCGTCCACCCTCATCATCCGCGGTCTAGCCGTCGGCTCCATCGATGAACGCGGCCTCAGCAAACTCCTCCTCCGCGAACTCGCCGCCGGCGCCCTCATGGGTATCATGTGCGGCACCCTCATCGGCGTATGGTCAAGCTACATGGTCGGTGCCAATAGCGAAGTTCCCGCTCTCTATCTCGCCTTCACCGTCGGAACCTCCCTCTTCGTCGCCATGACATTCGCCGCCGTCTTTGGCGCCTTTGCCCCCCTCTTGCTCAACCGCTTTAAAGCCGATCCCGCCGTCGCCTCCGGTCCCTTCGTAACCGCCTCAAACGACATTCTGGCCCTACTCATCTACTACGGCGTCACCGTCGGTCTTCTCCTTCTCCGCACTCACTGGATCGGGAGCTAACATGATCGAACGTACCACCGCCATCCCCCTCGCCATCTACCCCTACTCCGCCCGCTCCCACATCGTCCACTGGTTTACCCGCCACTACGGCATTCTCTCCACCCTTCTCAAAAACGCCCAACACCCCCGTAGCCGCTTTCTCGGCGAATACCAACTCTTCGGCACCAGTGAACTGCTATTCTACGCCCGCCGCAAAGAAGGGCTGCACACTGCCAAAGAGTGTGCCCTCATACAACCCCGCCACCCCTACCGAACCCACTGGCGCGCCATGCAAACCGCCTCCTACCTCACCGCCCTCTTCCGTCAACTCCTCCCCGAAAACGCCCCCGCCCCCCACCTCTACCACCACCTCGAATGCCTCCTCGACTACACCCTCACCCACCATGCCCACCCCCTCTACCTCCCCTGGGCCGAACTCTCCATTATAAAACTCGAAGGTCATACCCCTCAACTCACCTGCTGCCCCCAATGCGACGCCCCCCAACCCACCCGCTTCGATCCCGCACAAGGCAGCGCCATCTGCAATACTTGTCTCTCTTCCGCCTCCCAACCAACACTCCCCCTCCCAACCGCGCTCCAAACCCTCATCACCCACCTACTAGAAATCGAATCACCCCACGCTCTCACCACCCTTCCGCTGACCCCATCGCTCAGCACCGCCCTCCACCAACTCACCACCGCCCTCATCACCCACACCTACCAACTCCACCCCCGCCACCGCAACGCCATCGCCGCATGAAAACTCCCGCCCCCAAAATCACCATCACAATCCCCCTCTACAATGCCCAAGAGCACATCGCTCAAACCATTCAATCCGTTCTCGATCAAACCTTCACTGATTTCGAATGCATCATCCTCAACGACCAATCTACCGACCAATCGCTCTCAATCATCCAGCAATTCAATGATCCCCGCCTGCACATCATCACCCACCCCGAACGCCTCGGGTTTCTCGGCAACTGGAACGCCTGCCTCTCCCATCTACACGGCACATACGGTAAGCTCCTTCCCCACGACGACCTCCTAGAACCCACCTGCCTTCAAAAGCAAAATGACATCCTCGACCAACACCCCCACGTCGCCCTCGTCCACAGCGGTCGGCGTATCATCAACCCCACCGGAAAAACCATCGCTATACGCACACCCCGAGATCCTAAAGGCATCCAACCACAAACCCAGAGCCTACGACACATCGTCCGCTCCGGCACCAACCCCATCGGCGAGCCCGCCGCCGTTCTCTTCCGCACCGCCGCCGCCCGACAGATCGGACCCTTCAGCGAAGCCGACATCTTCAGCATCGATATCGACTACTGGAGTCGCCTGCTAAACGTAGGCCCCCGCTACATTCTTCCCGAAATTCTCTGCTCCTTCCGCGTCTGGCCCGGCTCCGCCTCCGTCAACCTCCACGGCTCCCAATCACAATCCATGCGAGCCTTCTACCACCGCCTTAACCAGCAATTTCCCGGACACATCACCCCACAAGATCTACGAATCGGTGCCATAAAAAGCAACATCAACGAACTCGCACGCGGTCTCTTCTACCGCTGGATGCGCCTAAAAAGCCGATAGCTAATTATTGTATCCACCCACCAAACCCACTACCTTCTCAGCTTATGAACACTTTGGATACAGAACGGACAATCTCCATCATTGTACCCTTTCTCAACGAAGAGGAAAACCTACCGTTACTCTACCAACGGCTCTTTGCCCTCTTCGACCAACTGCCCCAAAAACTCGAACTCCTGTTCGTCGATGATGGCAGCACCGACAACAGCCTAGAATGGGTCAA
>CAXGYR010000024.1:0-18266 GCA_964014015.1 uncultured Kiritimatiellaceae bacterium | reverse complement strand
TTGCTTGATGCGGACGGGGTTGATATAACCTTTGCTCACCCGGGCCTGTAGCTCAGTCGGTCAGAGCAGGAGACTCATAATCTCTTTGTCGGGGGTTCAAGTCCCTCCAGGCCCACCACTCTATTTCTTGCGTTTGTTTGCCGAAGACAAGCGCTACTTGTTCGTTTTTTGCTACGACGTGCGAGCTTTTGCACGATTAACTTGTCTGTAGTTAAATGATCTAAGTTCTTTGCAGATGGTTTGACCCTATCTCTTCTCATTTTTTGGTGATGGCGTTGCAAATGGGTAACGCTGCAATGGTTGAGGCGTTGGTGTTCTTGAAGAATAGCTACACGAGCTGGATGCGTTTTATTTTCAAAAATAGATATTTAACTTTCAATTTTCAGCATTGCCCGCATTTCGTGAGTCTGTCTAATATACGCACTAGAACTATATTAGGAGAGAGTTATGAAGAATATACAGACTACAGTTGCTTTAAGTTTAATGGTGGTAGGTTTTGCTGAAGCGGCACTTACGGCAGCAGATAGTACAGATTGGGTTAATTACACGCGGTGGGATTTTGGTGATACAGATACTTTACTAAGTGATCAGGGCCGGCACATCGGTGGCGTAGACAATACGGATGTTGATACTGACGCATATTCAAGATGGGAGTCATTAGTGGAAAATGGTGCCACTGACAGCAACTCAGATAACAGTCCATTGGCGGCCGGATCAACTCGACTCACGGCTGACCCCTCTGTTGCTAACTACTATCTCGGTGCCGTAAATTTCGGCTTGGGAGGCAGTCAAGCCCTTGATGCAGATCCGTATGTTTACTCAGTCACAGGTCCGGAGGTTAAATTGTCACTAGGCGTTACTGATATTGATTTTGATGCTGTGGGTGGCAACTCAGCTAACAATGCTCAATTTAGCGTGCGACTTTGGGATAAGAAGAATGAGTCCTGGATTGGTATAGCTCTGATGGATAATTTTAATTCTGATAAATTGTCGTATTCAATAATGTCTACAGAAAATACGTTAGTCAGTGGTGGGACAGGGTTAACAGGTAATAAGAATAGAACTCGTGCAGCTTGGATTCAGAATAATACCAATCTGTCTGATCCTGCTGCACAAGAATTTTCGTTGCGTATGAATTTGGCAACTGGGGAGTGGGGTGCTGATGTTGATGGCACTGAGGTGGCTACAGGCTTGTTTGTCAATCAAGAGGACCCGAACACGGCTGCAGACGAAGCTGAATTTACAGCGATCGATCGGTATCAAGTAGTATTTCAACAGGCGGCAAGCGCTGAAGACAGTATCGATATTGACTATATATCTGTGGAAACGATTCCAGAGCCTGCTACGATGGGAATGCTGGCAGCAATGGGCGGTGGCTTGATGTGGCTTAGACGGCGTTTTGTTGATTAATATGATGTTTTAAGATGAGAAAGAGAGCCTCGTTTCCCCGAGGCTTTTTTTTTAACTATATGGGTTTAGGTCCGATTTTGAGTTGTGAGGGATCATTGCGATACCCACGTTCATCTACGCATTGACAATTCGGAGTTGGTCAAGGAAAAGAGTGTATGTTTTGCGCGAAAAAAGTGGGTTGATAATTCTTATTTGGTTGATTTTAGTTATCGAAACGGCGGTGGCTTTTCCACATGTTGCGTGGGACTTGTCGGGTGCGGAGGAGCGGATTGAGCAACTTCGAAAAGGGGATATAAGCCTATTGTTACAGTTGCCGGAGGGAGCGCTGGTTCATGAGGATGTGCCGTTTGAGTTGAAACAGCTTTCGCATGCTTTTTATTTTGGGGGATCGCTGGCGGCGGATTGGAAAGTACCGGAGCAGGATTGGTATCCTGATTTTAAACGGTATTTTTCGGCGTTGTTTAATTATGCGACGATTGATTTTTACTGGGCGGTTCATGCGAATGAACCGGGAGTGTGGAACTATCTGTCTAGCTCTAGAGAAAAATTGAATTGGGCAAAGTCAGAGGGGATGCGGCTGCGTGGGCATCCGCTAATGTGGCATGAGGTGGTTCCGGAGTGGATTAGCTCAACGGAGCGTTCGGTGGAGGCGTTGGAAAAAGATATTCTGGAACATGTTCAGATGTTGGTGAGGGAGTTTCCGGAGATTGATGAGTGGGATTTGCACAATGAAACGCCGGGCATTCGTCTACAGGCGCCGGAGATGGGGGTGCGGAGGTGGGTGGAGTCTGTGGGGGGCATTGGGCCGGCAACCGAACGTCTTGTGCAGGCAGTGCGTGATGTGCGTCCCGAGGGGCGTTATCTGCTGAATCATTTTACCGACGCAGACCCAGAATACCATGAGCAGATTCGCTATTGTCTGTCGAACGAGGTTCCGTTTGATGCGATTGGTATTCAGACGCACATGCACCATTTGAACGATGCGATTCCGGAAGAGCGGTTGTGGAATGCATTACATGAATATGCGTTATATGGGCAGCCGATTCATCTGTCTGAAATAACGATTTTGAGTTGCGAGATGTTTCCGGAGTGGAGTGCTGCACAGGAATGGTATGATGAGGTTGAAGCGGCGAAGCGGGCTAACCAGCCACCGTTGGCGAAGCCGAGTATGCCGGCATGGGAAGCTTATCAGGCGGCGCTGACACGGGATTTTTATACGCTGGCATTCAGTCATCCGGCGGTGGAGGCGATTGTGTGGTGGACGATCACGGATGTGGAGCCTTGGCGGGGCATGCCGGCGGGGTTGCTCGATCAAGAGGGGGAGCCAAAGCCGGTTTATCACGTGCTGGATGAGCTGATTAATGATCGCTGGAAGACAAGGCAGGCTGGTGTTTTGGAGGTTGAGGGAGAGCTTTGCTTTCGGGGGTTTTATGGATCGTATGAGGTAAAGGTTGAGCTGGACGGGGTTTGGTACGGTGCTGAGTTTGAGCTTTCAAAGCAGGGCAGCGGCATGCAAACGGTTTGTCTGGAGCGGTTGTAGAAGGCTGTTTGTATATGTTGGAGAGGGACGTTGTATGAAAAGTGTGAGTTGGATTTTTTTACTGGGAGCGGTGGCGATGAGCTATGGCATGTCTGCGCCTGTTGTGGATGAGCGTCGCCCTAATTTTTTGATTGTGATGGTGGATGATGTCAGCCCTGAACAGTTTGGGTGTTATGGAAATCGGTCCGTTAAAACGCCGCATATCGATGCGTTGGCGGAGAGCGGTGTTCTGTTCCATACGGCATGGGCGACACCGATGTGTTCGCCTACTCGCGCCTTGTTGGTGACCGGTCGATATCCTTTTCGGACGGGTGTTTGGCATAATGATTTAAGGCTGGATTGTAATGCGGCTACGCGATGGAACTGGGCGCAACGCCATCTTACGTTTGCAGCGGTTTTGCGAGCACATGGATACCGAACGGCGCTGGCGGGAAATCCGATGGCGTTGGGGAGTGCTTTTGATTCTGATGAGGTGGGATTTGATGAGCATTGCGTGCGGGCCCTAACGTTGGCAGATGTGCCGGAAGGTTCTTCGTTTACGGGTCTGTTTGAGGGGAAATATAATTTTCCAGATGCAAAGCCAGTGCCTTCTCGGTATTGGCATCCGTGTGTGATTCGCAATGGCGAGTTGGTAGAAACGACGCCACGGGATTTTGGGCCAGATATCTACACTGATTTTCTGGTTACGTTTATGAAGCAGTATGCGGAGCAGCCATTTTTGGCCTACTATCCGATGAATTTAGTGCATGATATTGCGGGCGGGGGTATTCCCACCATGCCGACTAAGGGAGTGCCGGGCTCCAACAAAGGGGGTACATTTGAGGCAATGGTGGAGTATATTGATCAATTGGTGGGACGCTTGATTCAGGGATTGGATGAGGCGGGTGTGCGGGAGAATACAATTGTTATTTTTACCGCGGATAATGGGGATTCGCACGGTAAAAAGATGCATGCCAATGAGAATGGACCGCGCGTACCGTTTATTGTGAATGCTCCGGGGATTGTCGCGTGCCGGGGTGCGACATCGGAGTTGATGGAGTTCTCAGATATTTTTACTACGGTTATGGAATTTTCAGGTGCTACGTTGCCGGTGGGATATGAGGTGGATGGGGTGAGTATGGTTCCGTTTCTGACTGGCATGCAAGATGTCCATAGGTCAACGATCACCAGTTGGATTGCTACGGCGCAGATGGCGCGTTCAAAAAAGTGGATATTAGAGGATGTAGATCCTGTGTATGGTTCACCTTCGGGTCGATTATTTGCATGTGGAGAAGCGTATCTTAGGAGCTCATATCAGGAGGTGAGTTCGAATGAGGGTGCGAAGGTGCAAGCGGCGCGCAGGGAGTTGGAGGCGGCATTGAGTAGAAATCCTTGGCCAGATCGTTCGTTACCGGAAGTAGCGGCGGAAGTGGAAGCGTATAATAGTATGCCTTATAAACATTTTGTTGAGGGAACGTTAGTGGGACAACCCGTTAAATGAATCAGCTTTTTCGCGACACGGTTTTAGTACTATATATTTTGGGGGGATTCCTAATGTATCAACCGGAAAAAAGTGAAGCCGCGACGTTTCGCCTTGCAGAGTTGAATGGGCGTAGCTGTCTGGTTCAAGCCGATGGAAGCCCCTTTTTTTCTTTAGGCATTAACCATATCCAAAACCTTACCCAGCGGGAGGATGTTATTGACCCTGTAAACGCTTGCAAGCAGGTCTTTGAGAACCTGATTACATGGGGTTTTAATACGGCTGGGTATGGCTCTCCTGAGCCGTTAACTAATTTGATGCCATATTTTGCTCCTATTTATCTGACAAAGAATGCCAATTATCATACTGAACAAGAGTTTATGTATCCGGATGTATTTGATCCGGCTGTGCAGGAGAGGTTTAGAGAGATCATTCGATATGAGATTGGTAAGCACGATGGAAATCCTAATTTAATTGGATATTACTGGACTGATACTCCTCAGTGGAATCTTGAGCGCGCTAGAAAAACTAGGGAAACGGATTGGGTTTCCGCCCTGCGCTCATTGCCAGACCATGCACCTGGAAAAAAAAGATATGAGGCATTCCGTAAAGAAAGCGGTGCGACGGATGATGCATTTTTGCGATTAATTGCCCGTGAATTATATCGGGTAGTGGGAGAAGAGACGCGTAGATTAGCACCCGAAACCCTTGTTTTTGGTGAGCGTTACTTGGCAAACGATCATCCAGCTTGCGTGATTGAGGAGGCATTGCCCTACATTGATGTACTGTCGATTCAACCGGGTGGTGCGGTTTTTCCTGCCGATTATTTTGATCAATTATTTGAGACGTATCAGCTACCTATTATTATCTGTGATCATCAGTGTAGCTTTCCAACAGCTGCGTACGCTAAAACTATGTGGCAGCAGATGGCAAGTGAGGATGCGGCGGGCATGGCTTACAGTGCGTATCTGGATGAGGCTGTAAGAAAGCCGTACATACTGGGCTATCAAAGATGTCAATATATAGACGTATATGAGGAGCATCTAGGCGTTTTAAAGCAGGGAATGTTACAGGGAAATCAAGCGCCCTATAGAACGTTGGTTGAGTATGTTTCGAATGCGAATCAGCGCGTGATGAAACTATTTGATTCTGAATGTAAAAGGCGTGTGGATTAAATTTTAAGTAATATTACGAGAAGGTATGAATGCATAGGAGTATGTGACGAGATGAAAAGGTTGATTGGTTTTGTATTCTTGATGGGGTCATTATTGGCATGGGGCGGACAGGCACCCAATATTTTGTTTCTTTCGATCGATGATTTACGACCGGCGCTGGGGTGTTATGGAAATACAAAAATCCACTCGCCAGAGATTGATCAGCTGGCTCGGCGCGGTACGGTTTTTGAAGAGGCATATTGTCAGGTGCCGGTTTGTGGGGCGTCGCGGGCGAGCCTTATGACGGGGCTCTATCCGACGGAGAATCGGTTTGTTACGTACTATGCTAAAGCGCAGAGCGATGCGCGGGGGATACCAGATATCCCCACGTGGTTTAAGCAGCAGGGATATACCACGATCTCGAACGGGAAAATTTATCACGATAGGGATGATAGTGCGGCTTCTTGGGATAAGATCTTTCGGGCAAAGGATTATAAGATTTACCATAAGCCTGAAAATCAGGCATTACCGGAAAAGCTGCAACCGGCATTTGAGGATGCCGATGTGGGGGATGAAGCCTATGCCGGTGGCCCTGTGTTGGAAGAAACACTGAACGATTTACGGGAGGCAAAGGAGGCTGGAAAACCGTTCTTTTTGGCGGTGGGATTTACGAAGCCGCATCTGCCGTTTAACGCACCCAAAAAATATTGGGACTTGTACGATCGGGAGTCGATTGAACTGGCGGATAATCCTTTTATGCCGAAGGGGGCGCCACTGGAGGCGATGCATGAGTGGAATGAGTTGCGAAATATGTATGGCGGGATTCCGGCGGAGGGGCCTGTGTCGGATGAGTTGGCGCGTACGTTGATCCATGGTTATTATGCATGTGTTTCCTATAGCGATGCGATGGTGGGGCATATTCTCGATGAGCTGGATCGTTTAGATCTACGCAAGAATACGATCATTGTATTATGGGGCGATCACGGCTGGCAGTTGGGTGAGCATTCGCTCTGGTGTAAACATGCGCTTTTTCGAACATCACTGCGCGCTCCGTTGATTATCAGTGCGCCGCAGCATCTGAAAGGGCAAAAGACCGCTTCGTTGGTTGAGTTTGTGGATATTTATCCGACCTTGTGTGAGCTGGCGGGTGTTGAGATGCCGGACCATTTGGATGGGGTTAGTTTGGTGCCTATTTTGAAGCGTCCAAAGAAGCAATTGAAGGAGGCTATTTACGGCAGATATCATGCTGGCGATTCGGTAAAAACGGCTTCTTATCAATATACGGAGTGGAGTAGCGGGGCTCAGATGCTCTATGATCATACGCGGGATAGCGATGAAAATGTGAACGTGGTAGCTGATCCGGCGTATGCGAGTGTGGCGAAGAAAATGGCGGGTTGGCTGGAAGATTTTCGAGAGAAGCAGGCGGAGAAGGAGCCGTTGATTTTGGCGGCGGCGGGCATTGAGGCTGGGGATAATCTTCCACCCGTTTGGCGGGAGCGAACCGTGCAGTTTGGGGAGGCAACCGTTGGTGCGATCTTTGGTAACTATGTAAATTGGCTTGCTTCTGATCGTGATGGAGATGCATTGACGTATGCCATGGATAGTGGGCCTTCATGGTTGCAGCTGGTCAATGCGCAATATGGCCGGATAGAGGGTACGCCATCGGCCGAGCATGTGGGTGAAAATGTTGCGATTATCAGTGTGACGGATGGGGTGAATCCGCCGGTATCCGTCCGGTTAGAAATCAAGGTACTTCCAACACCATAAGCGATGAGTAGGCGGCTCAAAAAGTGGCGGGGCTGGCTCGTCGTCTTATGGCTGTTTAGCGGACGTGCATGGTCTGAGGATCGACCTAATATCATTTTGATTATGGTGGATGATTTTGGGCATGAGTGCGTGGAGAGTTACGGGGGAGAGTCATATTCAACACCTCAGTTGACGCGGATGGCTTCGGAAGGTGCGCAATTTAATCAGGCACATGCGCAAAACATTTGTACGCCCTCGCGCGTGCAGATTATGACGGGGCAGTATAATGTTCGTAATTATGTTCGGTTTGCGACGCTAGATCAGAGTCAGCATACATTTGGACAAGCATTTAGGTGTGCAGGATATGCGACAGCCGTAGTAGGTAAGTGGCAGTTGGGCGGTGATGCTAAGACAATTGCGATGTTGGGATTCGATGAGCATTGTTTATGGAATATTCGGGGCGCTGCTGGTGAGCGATATGTAAGTCCGACGCTGTTGACCAATGGAGAGGCTCTCAGCTATCCGGGGAAGTATGGACCCGAGCTTCAGCAAGATTTTGCCAAACGTTTTATCATGGAGCACGTAGACCGGCCTTTTTTTCTATATTATCCCATGACGCTTCCTCACTACCCCTTTCAGCCAACTCCGCATTCTTCCGATTGGGATCCAGATCGCGACCCCTCTTTCAATGAGCCAGCATATTTTGGAGAAATGGTGGCGTATTTGGATTATCTGGTGGGAGATCTTATCGAGACGGTCGACCAAGCAGGATTAGCGGAAAATACACTCATTCTCTTCACCGCTGATAATGGAACCGATCACCGCATTACATCTTTTCAGGAGGGCGTTGCAGTTCGTGGTGCAAAGGGAAAAATGACCATGGACGCAACGCAGGTTCCTTTTTTGGTTCGGTGGCCTTCGAGAGTTGCAGCGGGATTAGAGGTCGATGGATTAATTGACTTCAGTGATATTTTTTCAACGTTTCGTGATATTGCGGGTTTGCCTGATGCCTCTGCAGATGGGCAGGACGGTGTGAGTTTCCTTCCGCTGTTGGAGTCTCGTTCCACTCAGGTGAGAGATCACAGCTATTGTTGGTATATGGAACGAACTGATATGACTGATATTAAGTGCTTTGTTCAAAATGAAACCTATAAACTGCATTCGGATGGGCGTTTCATTAACAAAAAGATAGATCGCTTTGAGAAGAGCCCATTACCAGATGATCGACTGACAACGGAGGAAATTGCCGTCAAAGAAAGATTTGCTATGGAGATGCAACGGTATGGGCGGTTGAGGCCGAAGCGGTTTGCTTATAATCATGGGCGGTTGATCTCATTGCCGGGTAGGGTTGAGGCTGAGCAGTATGATTTGGGGCTGCCGGGTGTTACGTATTATGACAAGACGGAGGGCAATGCGGGGGCTGGGTTCTGGCGTTCAGACGATGTGGATATTGTTTCGGAAAATGATCATCATCGAATCATCCAGATGGAAACAGGGGAGTGGTTGGAATATTCTGTTGATATTGACCATTCGGGTCTATACGCCTTGACGGCTACGTATGCCGCAACCAGGCATGGAGCAATTCGTCTGTTCATTCAGGGAGAGCCGATTGGAGAGCGGATGGAGCTTCTGCCGACAGAAGGAAAGCAACCTTTGGTTGAGTCGGTGGCGCAGCTTGTCCAACTTCCGGCGGGGCGTCATTCACTTCGGCTGTATGTTGACCAAGGGGGTATGGAGCTAGACCGGTTGACTTTCCGATTATCCAACAGAGCCTTGAAAAATGAATTTTAACGTGAAATACTTTCATTTTTTCCTGTTAATTAGGCTCATAAGACTAAAAAATGAAACTATGAGGGTTTGGTTATTGATAGCTAGTTTGTCTGTTGGTCTGTTGAGTTCTTATGCAGAGGAGGTTTTCTTGTCGCATTTTACAACGGATGCAACCGAGGAGAACTGGTCTAGTGTCTATCCGGAGTGGGATGTTTCGTTTGGAAGTGGGATTGCTGCAGACGTCCAGATACAGAATCGGAATGGTGCGAAAACAATCTTGTATTTTAGACCGAATCCACAAAATTCAAGTGCTATGCAGCCGGAGGATATTATCTTCCGGCGGACGTTCTTAGCGGAACCTACCTATACGTATACTTTGGAAATTAATGGAAGAGCTATACGGAGCTTTTGGCTGGGATCGATTTCGTTTCCGATACGTGTCGTTTCTCAGGGGGTTGTAGTTGCGAGTACAAATTTTGTCTTTAGTAACAGTTGGTCGTATCAAACCGAGAGCATTTCATTTGAGTTGTCTGGGATAACACAAGCAAATCCAACCGCGCAATTTGAGATGTTGGTAGGGGGGGATTATCAACGACTATACGTTGATTATATCACGCTCACGCGGGAGTTGAACGCGGTAGATTCGGATGGAGATGGGTTATATGATTCGGAGGAGTTAACCATTTATTTTTCGGATCCTACTGATGCAGATAGTGATGATGATGGATTGAATGATGGTGAGGAGGTGCAGGTGCACGGTACCGACCCAACGCTTGCAGATACAGATGCTGATGGGTTGAACGATCGAGATGAAATTGTGGTGCATTTAACGGATCCGAAGCAGGCGGATTCGGATGCAGATGGCTTTTCTGATTTTACTGAGATTAACGCGGGAAGTGATCCTCGGGATATAAATGATCCGGTGCAGCAGCCGTGTCGTGTGGAGCTGCTGAATGCGTCTGAATCGAGTGTGTTGCAGTCGAATGTGCAGAATGGAGTGGTGCTGGATGTAAACGCATTGGGGCAGCCTGAATTAAACATTCGTTTTTATCCGCAGAGTAATGAGGTTGATTCGGTTTCTTTTGTGGTGAATGGCCGGGAAGTGATGAGGGATGCTACACCTCCCTTTATGCTGGGCGGAGCATCGGGCGTTTGGTTGCCGAGTGCGGGAGCGTATAGTATTTCTTTTGTTGAGCGGGGTGATGTGAATGGCGTGCAGCAGGTGCTTGCCCAAACAAATATAGCGCTTCAGGTGGAGAATGCTTTGTCTCATCGGAAGCGGAGCGTGCGATTGAGTACGGGAGGGTCAAACAGTGTGGTTCAAGTGCGCATGAAGCGGCATGCGTTTCCGTTTGGATCGATGGCGGAACCGAATATTTTGAATAACCAGACGTATCGTAATACGTTTTTAACCAATTTTAATGCGTCGGTGCATGGTAACGCGGCGAAGTGGTATGCGAATCAGCCAGACTGGTGGAATCAGTCGCCTCATCAAACCGGTTACAACCGGCCGGGCAATTGGCTTTCGGATGATGCGGACAATGTTTATGCACTTCTGGAGCAACAGGGGATTCCTATGCGGGGGCATACGTTCTATTGGGGGATGGTGAATAATAATGCGCAGAGCGCAAGCAATCAGATGTGGGATCCGGATTGGGTGGAAGCTCGTTATAATGAAAATCCGGCTGATGGGTGGTATTGGATTGAGCAGCGGGCCCGTTGGGTGGCGTCGCACTGGGCGGGTAAAATTGATGAGTGGGACTTTAATAATGAGATGGGGCATGGAGATTGGTATCGCGATACGATCACGAACCAGGGCCCGTTTGGGTTGACTTTTTTGAAGCAGATGGCCGATTGGGCGCTGGAGGAAAATCCGAACCTGAAATTGTATCACAATGATTATGGGATATTGAATGATAACAACTTCGCGTTTACGTTTCAGCAGGTGTTGAAGTTAATAAAGAGTGAGGGTGTGCCGATTGATGGGGTGGGTGTTCAGGGGCATTTTCAAGCTGCACCGGTTGCGGAGACGGTGCGGGCTTCGCTGGATTTGTTGGATGATTTTGGTGTGCCGATTAAAATTACGGAGTTTGATTGTGCGATTGATGATGGTGCGATTAATGAAACGACCTATAACACGGACCCGGTGGTCGAGGAAATTGAAGCCGATGGGCTAGAGACGGTGTATCGAATTGCGTTTGAGCATCCTGCGGTCGAGGGAATTATCATGTGGGGTTTTTGGGAGAGTCAGCATTGGCGTCCAGAGGGGGCTCTGTATTATCCGGACTGGCGCATCTCGCCGCAGGGTTCCCGCTATCGAGAGCTGGTTTTTGATGAGTGGTGGACGGATGCAGATGTAATGACGGGCAGTGATGGAAGCGTTCAGTTGGATCTGTTTGCTGGTGAATATGAGTTTACCGTTAATGGAACAACGCATGCAGTGACGATTCCGGCAGGGTATAAAACAGCGGAGCTGGATTTTTCCACGAGTGGTATCGTGATGTCGCTTGCGCCGGAGATAAAGCTTCGTAAGCCTGTTGCGGATAATCGGTACGCGAGGTTTGAGCCCATCGAGTTTGAGCTAACGGTTATAGGCGAAACGGCGTTGGTAAGCAGGGTTGAGTTTTATGTAGGGGATCAGAAGATAAAAACAGATACACTTCCTCCGTTTGAGATGGTATGGCTGGAATCTACGACAGGGACGAATAGCATCTGGGCAAAGACCTATTATTCGGACGGAACATTCGAATCCTCCGCAACCAATGCGATTGTGGTATTACCGGCGCAGACGGGTGGAAGCGCGGTAATAGCGAATGGCGGATTTGAGAATTTTACATCTAACTGGCAGGTATTTGGACCGGGGTCTTTGAGTGCGACGATTGAAAGAAAACGGAGTGGGAACTATTCGGGAAAGGCTTCAGGACGAACGGAAGTTTGGAACGGAATGCGGACAGTTGATCTTCGTGCGCTGTTGGAGGAAAATACGACGTATCAGGTTTCGTGTTATGCCCAGGTGGGTTCTGGTTCGGAAACAGTTGGGCTGAAGTTAAAAGAGACCCAAATGGGGCTAAGCCCTACCTATTCGGAATTAAAGTCAACAGTTTGTAATGACGCGTCCTGGACCTATCTGGAGGGGCAGTTGAACGTGACAGACCTCTCGTCGGTTACCGAGTTGTTTGTGTATATTTCTGGAGCGCCTGCTGGCGTCGATATTTTTGTTGACGATTTTGAGCTGGTGCCGGCACCGGCTAATCCGTTGGATACGGATGAAGATGGTATTTTGGATGCATGGGAGTCATTTTATTTTGGTTCCCTTTCCTTGGCTGCGACTGATACGGATTATAATGGTAATGCTATTCAGGATGGACTCGAATATTGGCAGGCGGTTTATGGAAGTGATGGGGTTTTCTTGCCAGCTATCGTTTATCCAACCTTAGCGATGTTGAATAATGAATTGGCACTCTCTTGGGCATCGGAAAGCGGAACATTGTATCGAATTTTATGTTCAACAAATTTGATGCTCAACGAGTGGTTTGTGACTAGCAACAATATTGCTGGGAACGATCAGATGATGTCAGTAACGATGCCGCAGACGAATGAGGTGGAATTTATTCGGGTTGAGGTTGATCCTTAAATCCGTTGCTTTCGCAAAGATGTTTCATTGATTCTATTGGCCAAGTTTCCTATTACTATTAGGTAGTGAGATAGCCTTTCACTTGAGTAATATGTTGATTCAATTTGATTAAACTATCGAAGAAATGGGGCAGGGAATGGGAATGGTTGATATACTTGTGTTTGTTTTGTTCATCGTGACGGTTATCGCAGTGGGGCTTATCAAGTCGAAGGGGGATGGCTCGGAGGCAAAGGGGGCGGAAGATTACTTTCTGGCTGGCCGTGGATTGTCGTGGTGGCTGATCGGGTTTTCGTTGATTGCGGCGAATATTTCGGCGGAGCAGTTTGTGGGTATGTCGGGGCAGGGAGCGGGGCTTTATGGACTGTCGGTTTCGAGCTGGGAGTGGATTGCGGCGATTACACTGGTGGTGGTGGCGTTTGTGCTGCTGCCTTATTTTTTACGGACGGGGATTACGACGATTCCGGAGTTTCTGGAGGTGCGGTATAATCACTGGGCGCGGTTGCTGATGACGGTTTCGATGATTGTGATTCTGATTGGGGTGAGCTTGATCGGGGTGATTTATGCGGGTGCGCTGACGTTGAAGCAGCTGATGTTTGAGTTCCAAGTGGATCTTTCGTTGGCGGGTTGCTGCTGGGCGCTGGGGGCGATGGCGGCGATTTATGTTGCGGTGGGCGGTCTGAAGGCGTGTGCGTGGGCGGACCTCTTGCAAGGCTCGGCGCTGATTATTGGTGGAGGCGTGATTACTTATTTTGCTTTTGAGGCGCTGGATGCGGCGCCGATGGCGGAGCTGGTTGCGTCGACAGGTGGTTCGGTGCAGGTGGCGCAGGATGCGGGAGCGATTGCGAAGTTCAATGCATTAAATGAGACAGCGATGCATATGGGGAGCAACCCGGCGATGCCGTGGGGTATTTTGATTTTGGGTATCTGGATTCCGAATTTTTATTACTGGGGATTGAATCAGTATATTACGCAGCGGATTTTGGGGTCGGCTTCGTTGGCAGAAGGGCAGAAGGGATTGGTATTGGCAGCGGGGTTGAAGCTGTTGATTCCGTTTGTGATTGTGATTCCGGGCATCATTGCGTTCAACTTGTTTAGTGGCGAGATGGAGGCAAATGCGGGGCCGGTGTTGGCAGCGTATGAGCAGGCGGCGGCGATGCCGCAGCAGGGAAATACGGTGTTTGAGCTGGATCCGCGTTGGGCGATGGCGCATCCGGAGAAAGCGGCGGAAGTGGCGAGCTTCAATGCGGGGGTTACGGCGCGTGTGGGAGCGGACGTGGTGGAGACGGTTACACTCAATCAATATAAGTATGATTCGGCGCTGGGGCTGCTGATTACTAAACTGATTCCGCAGAATGTGGGCTTGCTGGGCTTTGTGATTGCAGCACTGTTGGGAGCGATTGTTTCGTCGTTGGCGGCGGTATTGAATGCGGCGTCGACGTTGCTGACGATGGATGTATATCAGCGTTATGTTCGGCCGGATGCACCGCAGGCAAAGCTGGTTTCTATTGGGCGTGTCTGTATTGCGGTGTTTGTGATTATCGGGTGTGTGGTGTCGCCGTTGCTGGCGAATAACAGTTCGATTTTTGAATATATCCAGCTGTTCCAGGGTTATGTTTCAGCGGGTATTCTGGGTGTGTTTATTTATGGACTGGTGAACCGCTCGGGCGGTCAGTGGGCTGGGGTGATTGGCTTGGTGGCGAATCCGATTATTTATCACACGCTGAGCACGCTCTATCCGGACATGCACTTCCTTTATTGGATGTCGTATTCGCTAATTGGTGTGCTGGCGATCCTGTTCTTGTATGGTTTCCTTCATAAGCGGAGCGAAAAGCTGGTGTTTGCGACGAATACGACGCTGGATTTGACGAGTTCGCGGAGTGCGCTATATGCGGGGCTGGGCGTTTGTGCGCTGACGGTGCTGCTCTATGTAATTTTTTGGTAGTAGAAAATTATGGGTTTCGAGACGCCCCGTTTGGGGCGTTTTTTGTAAATAGTACTTTTTTAGTATTATAAGGTTTGACGGGGTTGAACGAATGATTACGGTACGTTAATCGGGAGGTTGTTATGGCGGATTGTCATGAAGATGTGAAAAAGCGAATCGAAGCGCTCTATAACATGCTGGTTGAGCATGAGGGATACGGTGAGATGCAGATTGATTTTAAGATCCTGAAGAAGGGTCAGAAAGAGGTGATTATTCACTGCGGGAAACAGTACCGCTATGTCGTGGACAGCGGCACGCACTGTATTGGGGGTTGAGGGTGAAACGGATTCTTTTGTTACTTTTGTGGGTGAGTGGGAGTTGTGCAGCGTTGGAAGATGCGGTGTGGTTGGAGGAGGCGTTGGATGCGTCTTCGTTGTTGCTGGAAGTGGAGGCAATGGGGTCTTCGGTGGCGGGTGAGCCAGCGAGTGATCTGGTGTTCGCGACGGTCGATTGGGAGACAGCTTTTTCGTCGAGTGAGTGGGTGCAGTGGCATCTGGGATTGCTGTGGGAGCAGGATAGCCGTGAGGATGATCCGTTGGATCGGTTATACGTTCGCGGAGAGTGGAACCAGCTGGGCTGGACAGCGGGGCGTTTTTATCAGCCGTTTGGACGGTTTGATTCAATGTTTATTTCGGATCCGTTGACGTTGGAGCTGGGGGAGATAAACCAGACGAGTTTGATGGTGGATGCGCAGGCGGGATCGTTGCTGGCGCAGGCGGGACTGTTTCGGAGTTCATTGGATGTGGAGGATGAGCGGGGGCTTGAAGAGGGGTATGCGGCGCTGACGTGGGAGGTGAGTCAGTCGGTGACGGTGGGGGGGTTCTGGTTACGTAATTTGTTGGAGACGGATGAGTTGACGGATTTGGGTTCGGCGTTGGCAGGAGCAGATCGGTTGGCGGAGTCGGCGGGCTGGGGAGGCTTTGCAGCGGTTACTGTCGGGGATGTTTCACTGAGTGCCGAGTGGCTAGGGGCGGCTGATTCGGTAAGTCGAGGGGCGGATGAACAACAACCGTCGGCGTGGCAGGTGGAGTGTCGTTGTGTGCTGCACGAGCGTTGGAGTGGGGGCCTTCGCTATGAGCGGAGCGAGGATTTTTTTGCGGGGTTTGAAGAGGGAGAATGGGTGGATGCTTTTGCTGAGGAGCGACTGGGAGCCGCGGTGGCGTGTGAATTTGAAGCGGGGCTGAGCGCTGCTGTTGAGGTAATGCAAGTTACCTTTGCAGATGGAACAGATGGTGAGCGGGTAGCATTCCAATTGGCTCAATCTTTTTAGGAGAGACGATGAAGTTGAAGAAGTTTAAGCGGGGCTCTCAGGGTCGTGTGGTTAGTTTTGTGACGGAGGACCGCTCGTATCGGGAGAAGCTGCTACGGATGGGATTAACGCTGGATGCGGAGTTTACGGTAATTCGTACGTCGCTGTTTCGGGGGCCGGTTGAACTGGAGGTAAAGGGTTCGCGGTTGGTGCTGCGTAGTGATGAGGCGGACGGTATTGAGGTGGAGGCGTTATGAAGACGCTCCATGTGGCGCTCGCAGGCAATCCAAACTGCGGAAAAACAACGGTATTTAATGCACTGACGGGGTCTCGTAAGCGGGTTGGCAACTGGCCGGGCGTGACGGTGGAGCGGATGATCGGGGAGTATGATCATTGCGGCGCGACGGTAGAGGTTACGGACCTACCGGGAATCTATTCGTTTTCGGCGCTTTCGCCGGATGAGGAGGTGGCGCGTAAACACATTCTGTTTGATAAGCCGGATGTGGTGGTCAACGTGATCGATGCGTCGAACCTCGAGCGGAATCTATATTTAACGACGCAGCTACTGGAGATGGATGTGCCGGTGGTAGTGGCGTTGAACATGATGGACATGGCGGAGCAGCGGGGGGTGAAGATTGATGTGGATCATCTGCAGACGCATTTGGGCTGTCCGGTGGTTCCGGTGGTGGCGACGCGGAAGAAGGGGATGGAGGAGTTGTGCTGTACGGTCTGTGATATTAGCAAGACGCGGCAGCTGCCGAGTAATCGGGTTCAGTATGATTCACAATTAGAGCCGCTTCTGCGCAAGCTGGAGGTGGAGCTGGGTAGTATTGCGCTGAGCAAGAAGCTTTCGGCACGGTGGCTTGCGATCAAGGTGCTGGAGAAGGATTCGATTGCAGATGAGACACTAGGGGTTGATCGAGCGCTACTGCCGGATCTGGAGGAGCCGCTGCGAAAGGCGGAGCGGGTGGCGGGTAGTGATGTGGACATGCTGATTGCGGATGGGCGCTATGGCTTCATCAACGGGCTGGTTCGGGATGTGACGAAGGGGAGTGATCCGAATAAGAAGTCATTCACGGATCGAATTGATCAGCTAGTGTTGCATCGCTTCTTCGGGTTCCCGATTTTCTTTTTGGTGATGTATGCGGTGTTTGCGGTGACGATTAATGTGGGCGGTCCGTTTATTGATTTTTTTGATATTTTGATGGGCACCATTTTTGTGGATGGGTTTCGGGTGGTGTTGGAGGCAATGAGTACACCGGCGTGGCTGGTGGCGGTGTTGGCGGATGGATTGGGTGGTGGAGTACAGTCGGTTTCGACGTTTATCCCGCCGATTTTCCTGATCTTTTTCTGTCTGTCGCTGTTAGAGGATTCGGGCTACATGTCGCGGGCGGCATTTGTGATGGATCATTTTTTGCGGAAGATTGGGCTGCCAGGGAAGGCGTTTATACCGATGTTGGTGGGGTTTGGCTGCAACGTGCCAGGGATTACGGCGACGCGTACGCTGGACAGCCGGCGGGAGCGAATTCTGGCGATTATGATGAATCCGTTTATGTCGTGTGGGGCACGTCTACCGGTCTATACGCTATTTGCGGCGGCGTTTTTTCCGAATCGGGGCGGGGTGATTATTTTCGGGATCTATTTGATTGGCATTGCGTTGGCGGTGCTAACGGGGTTGCTGTTCAAGCATACGCTGTTGCGGGGCGAAGCGTCGCATTTTGTGATGGAGTTGCCGCCGTATCACGTGCCGACGGTGAATGGCGTGCTTTTCCATACGTGGCATCGATTGAAGTCGTTTTTGATTAAAGCGGGTAAGTTGATATTGCTACTGGTGACGATTCTGGGTTTCTTCAATACGATGGGTACGGATGGTAGTTTTGGGCATGCGGATTCGAGTCGCTCGGTATTGAGTGCGACGAGCCGGGCGATTACGCCGGTGTTCCATCCGATGGGAATTGAGAAGGAGAACTGGCCAGCAACGGTGGGACTGTTTACGGGTATTTTTGCGAAGGAGGCGGTGGTCGGCACGCTGGATTCGCTTTATGGGCAGATGGAGAAAGAGGCGGAGCCGGAAGCGGAAGAGGGGTTTGATTTTGGTGCGGGGATTGCGGAGGCGTTCGCAGCCGTGCCGGCAGGCTTTGAAGGATTTTGGGATGGAGTGAAAGATCCGCTTGGGCTGTCGGGGGCGTTGGCAGAGGTGGATGAAGCGGAGGTGTCGGCACACGCGACAATGGTTAATCGTTTTGGAGCGCAAGGGGAGGCGGCGGCGTTTGCCTATTTGCTATTTATTTTGATCTATGCGCCGTGTGTGGCGGCGCTGGCA
>CAXGYR010000023.1:0-18650 GCA_964014015.1 uncultured Kiritimatiellaceae bacterium | reverse complement strand
CTCTTTCCCTACACGACGCTCTTCCGATCTAGTATGATATCGACGCCTCCGAACTCGGCTTCCCCCCCGGCACCATCCCCTATACCCCCTACCACACCTTCACCCCCGACCCACATCTCCTCACCCACGCCCAAGCCATCACCCTCCCACACACCATTCACCACGGCACCATCCTCACCGGCGACCAATTCATCACCCACCAAAAACGCCCCGCCTACCAACACCTCTTCGACCACTTCCAAGGCGACGCCATCGAGATGGAAGGCGCCGCCCTCGCCCACGTCTGCACCCACAATCAAATTCCCCACCTCCTCATCCGCACCATCTCCGACAAAGCCGACGCCACCGCCCCCAACGACTTCACCACCTTCCTCCACACCGCCTCCCAAAACAGCTTCCAGCTCATCCAACAGCTACTAATTAACCTTAATTGCTAATCGAGGAACATGTAAGTTCAGGCGTCTGCGTGCGATTGAAGCATGGACAACAAAGGAATCTGTTTATGTATGAGTTATATCGTGAGTTGGTTGTGAATACGACGCGTGAGAAGGCGTGGGAATTCATTCGTTCGCCGGGAAATTTGAATAAAATTACGCCGGATGATCTGTCGTTTGAGATTGTGTCGGATCTGCCGGATGAGATGTATGAGGGGATGCTGGTGGAGTATCGGGTGAATATTCCGGTGATTGGCAAGCAGGAGTGGGTGAGCGAGCTGCAGCATATTGTGCCGGGTTATTCGTTTGTGGATGAGCAGAAGATCGGGCCGTATAAGCTGTGGTATCACTATCATGGTATTGAGGAAGTTGAGGGCGGTGTGAAGCTGATAGACCGCGTGAGCTATAAACCGCCGTTTGGTTTTCTGGGCACCATTGCCAATGCGCTGTTCATTGGAAAAATGCTGAACAAGATTTTTAACTACCGCAACGTGGCGTTTAAGGAGTTGCTAGAGGCGTAGACAACGCTACGTTTAAAAGAGGAACGCATAAAAAAGAGGGATACGCAGATCGAGTAATCGGTCTGCGTTTTTTTATCGGCGGGGCGGTCTGCCCTCACTGCCTCGCATGGAGATCGGATCGGCTCGAAAAGCGCGGGGAATAACGGGCCATGCTTCGGTTAAGAAGTAGGCATAGGTGCCTTGGGGAAATTCGGGTGTGTGTATGAAGCGTCCGTTGCACTCGTCGAGGGTGCCGAGTCCAGCTTGATATTCATAGTCCTGTACAAAGGCGCCGTCGTAGTCGCCGCCGGGCCCGTCGGGCGGGGTGGGCCGTTTGCCTCTCTTCAGGCGATAGCTAGAGGTGTGATCAATAATTTTTTTTGAGCCCTTCTTCTCGTATCCATAGCGGGCGTACACCGGGTAGCCGTCAGCCGCCCATCCGATAAGCGGGGAGTGTTCTCCGGGGGTGAGATCGAGGTGATCGAGAAGTCCCGTCGGCAATCCGTGATAGTGATAGGCTCCGGTGGGCTGTACGTGAGCGTGATTTTCATCTAAGCCGAGCCCAATGGCACCGCCTAGGGCGCAGTAGTTCCAGCCGCTAGCTCGATCCCCTTGCCAAAACTCGGCTGTACCGGGATCGAACAGCACCCCGTTAACGGCGATTCCAAACGGCATATTAGGTGCACCGCGCCGTCCGCGCTGCTGTTCTTTATGAAGGGGTTCAGATGTTCGATTCGGGCGTGGCTCGGCATCCAATTCAAATCGATACGATTGGGGCTGGATGGGATGTGGATTACCTCGGTTGGGGAATGCCCCAACTTTATGCTCGGGAATCCCGTTGGCTTCTATGATTCGCTCCCTGCCCTGCTGCTCTACTTTCACTTCAGAAGCGTCTTTCAGATGCTCTGTTGCGCGAATCATACGTAATGAGCCGGCCTCATTCGCAGTATGAACGCGGAGTGACCGCCGCTGCGCGTCGCCCACGGTTGCTATGCCAAGGATTAATATCAGTATCTGTCTCATAGTGACCTTCTTACAGGTAGAACGGATAACAGGCTTCTCTATTGCAGGCTACAACAAATCGAGTTGATCTCGTTCCGCAACCGGTCGAAAACTGCGCCGATGCACCGGAGAGGCTCCGTGCTCTTTTAATGCCTGAAGATGTGCTGCGGTTCCATAGCCTTTATGCTGCGCAAATCCGTAGCGCGGGTATTGCTGATCCAGCCGCACCATCTCGCGATCCCGCGTTACTTTTGCCACAACACTGCCGGCTGCAATCAGTAGACTCAGTGCATCCCCCTTCACAATGCTCTGCGAAGGACAGGGAAGCCCCGAAACCGGAAGCCCGTCGACCAAGGCAAAATCAGCCTCAACCGCAACTAGCGCCTCTCGCATTGCACGATGGGTGGCCTGCAAGATATTGATGCGGTCAATTTCAGCCGACTCTACCTGACTAACGCCGATGCGAACCGCCTGATCGTCTACTAACGATTCAAAAAACTGTTCCCGCTGTTTTTCGGAGAGCTGCTTAGAATCGGTCAGCTTTCTGTAGCGCTCCGGAATCTGTTTCCGAAGAGCATCCGGCGGCATATATACAGCGGCTGCCACAACCGGCCCTGCCAACGGCACACGCCCTGCTTCATCAACTCCTGCGACATAAAAAAAACCCGAGTCCCACGCTTCTTTTTCGTATCGCAGGAGATCGGGCTGACTCATTCGAGTGGGGTCTTATACTTCGCGACGCTCTTGAATCCGCGCCTTCTTACCGGCTAGCCCCCGCAAGTAGTAGAGTTTTGCACGACGCACTTTACCGCGACGGTCAATCTCAATCTTATCGAGGTTCGGGCTGTTCAAAGGAAATATACGTTCAACCCCTTCTCCATAGGAGATACGGCGAACGGTAATCGACTCCATGATTCCTTTGCCTTTGCGGGCAATCACAGTACCGGTATACACCTGAATACGCTCTTTTCCACCCTCTTTAATTTTGTAGTGAACCTTAATAGTATCACCCACACAAAATTCAGGATGTCGGCTCTGATTCGCCGCTTCCATTGTAATCTTTTCAACCGTGTTCATAATCGGATCTCCCAAAGGGGTTTTGTATCGAATAGGCGGGAGATAATAGCCCACCACGCCCAACGGTCAAGTGTTGTTTTCGTCCTTTTCTCTCTTCAATGTAAGCAGATCATCTCGCCGCGTTCGGGTGCGGTCAACCGCCTGCTCCTTCCGCCACCGCTCAATCGCGGCATGATCACCACTTAAGAGTACGTCAGGCACCTTCATTCCACGAAATTCAGGCGGTCGGGTATACTGCGGATAATCCAGTAGCCCCGTCGAAAACGACTCGTTCTCAGTCGCTTCCTCGCCCCCACCTAAAACCCCTGGCAACAGACGCACCAAGGCATCTACCACAACCACCGCGGCCAACGCCCCGTTGGTAAGGACATAATCACCAATCGAAAGCTCCTCATCCACCAATGCCTCACACACCCGCTCATCCACTCCTTCGTAGTGTCCGCATATAAAAATTAGATGCCCGCCCGCAACCGATAGACGCTCTGCCGTGGCCTGCTTAAAAAGTGTCCCCGACGGACTCAACAGAATCACCCGACTCTCCGGAGTTCGCACCGACTCCACCGCCGCAAATAACGGCTCCGGCTTCATCACCATCCCCGGTCCGCCGCCGAATGGGCGATCATCCGTCATGCGATGCTTATCGGTCGCAAAATCTCTAGGATTAATTAATCCAAAGGTGACCTGCCCACCGGCAGCCGCCCGTTTCATCATCGAATGGTTCAGAAATCCCTGCGCCATCTCAGGAAAAAGCGTAATTAGATCAATCTTCATAACCGCATACTACCCCAATCCGATTCCGACAAAACAAAAAAAGAGCGCCCCAAACTGAGCGCTCTCATGCAAAACAATCTTTGTGTGAAAACTAGTCTACCACTTCAACAACTGCTTTCCGACTCTCCTTGGCAGCCAGCGAATTAAACAGCGTACGCAACGCGCCTACCGTCTTACCGCTCTTACCGATCACCTTGCCGACATCCCGATCATCACACCGAATCTCAAAGATAGCTGTCTTAGCACCATTGATCTGGCTGATCTTTACCGCCGAGGGTGTATCAACCAACGCTTTAATTATGGAAGTCAACAGCAGCTTCATGCGTCACTCGACTCCGCTTTCTCTTCCGGCTCTTCAGTAGGCGCTTCTTCTGCAGCAACTTCTTCTGCTTCGCTCTCTTCCGTCGGTGCCGCTTCCACTTCTTCCGCTGCCGCTGCCGCTTCTTCGGCTTCCGCCGCTTCCACCGGCACTTCCGCCTCGCTCACTTCTCCGCTCACCGCTTCTTCAACCGGTAATGTGCGTGCCTTCTTGATCAGGCTGGCTACGGTTTCTGAAGGCTGCGCTCCACTCGATGTCCAATACTCCACCCGATCCAAGTTAATCGAAAAATTGGTTCCCGCCTGTTTGGGGTCATACCATCCGATTGTTTCAATAAAGCGACCGGTTGTCGCACGACGACCATCCTGTACTACCACGCGATAAAAAGGCGCATTGCGCGAACCCATTCTGCGTAGTCTCATTTTAACTGCCATAGTTGTTTTTCTCCGTAACGTATGCCGATTTCGGCTAAAGGGGGTACTTTGTAGTATCTTTACCTATCCCTAGCAATCCTTATTTCGCTATTTTCAAACGGCTACACTCCGTAAAAAAGATCGCATTAACACGCTAATTAAAACAGAATCCGCTCTTAACCAAAGGAGATTCTATGAGCCGCATCTATACCCGCCAAGGCGATCAGGGAGAAACTCATTGTGCCGACGGCACGCAACGCCGGAAAAACAGCGCTCTTATAGAATGCAACGGCACCCTCGATGAAGCCAATTGCGCCATCGGTATCGCCCGCGCTCTAAACACAGACGCAACCCTTACTACTCACCTCAAACAAATTCAATCCGACCTCTTCACTGCTGGTGCTGAAGTCTCCGCTAACGGGCAGTCCACTCAGCCACTTGTCATCGGTCAACAGCAGATCGAACAGCTCGAACAACTCATTGATCAACTCGACAGCCAACTGCCCCCGCTCACGCAATTCATCCTGCCCGGCGGCACCCCGTTGGCGAGTCAGCTACACGTTGCTCGAACCATTGTCCGCCGCGCCGAACGCCGCCTGCATGATATTGATGCCGACTGGATTCAAGATAGCCAGCTATCTGCTTACTTGAACCGCCTCTCCGACGCTCTTTTTGTGCTCGCTCGCTATGCCAACCAACTCGCCAAAACTCCGGATGAGGTCTGGCAGCCCCCATCCAGTTGATTCTACCCTACTCGGCAATCGCTTTGAAGAAACGTTGGCTCTCAATCGGATACGTCATCACACCGTCAGCCGATATAACGGCGTTCGTCGTGCCAGATGCCAATTCCTCTACTGTAGCTGCATGGACAACCGATAACGTGCTACCTTCGTCTCCCGTCACCGTCAGTTCAATCTGATTATCTACAGCCATCTCCATGTGTAAAACAGGTACAATCTTATACAATCCACTCTGGCCATTACCATTGCCCACAAAATAGAGCTCACCCTCCGCATCCAGACTGAACCCGCGTACATCCGTTATCAACTCACGATCTACCGCGCCAATCTGGAACCGTTTTAACACAGGCTCGAGTGCTGTTGTGTCCACGTAGAACAATTCACCAGGAGGTGAAAAAGGACCGTAATCACCGCATACATACATCCCTTGCAAGGCTGGCATTGAAGATCCCCGATAGACATGCCCACCAATCACATTCGCATAGCCCTGCCCATGATCATACTCCACAAGCGGATCGACTAAACCTGCGAGCGCAGGTGCATTGGTCAAGGTGCCGATGGTTCCCGAGACAGGATCAAACAGATAACTGCCCTCCTTTGCTCGCCAACCATAGTTACCACCCGACACAATAATATTTACTTCCTGAACGGTATCCTGACCGGAATCGGCTGAATAAATGATACCACTCACCGGGTCCTGGCTAAATGTCCACGGGTTACGCAGCCCATACGCATAAATCTCTTCCAGGTTCGGTCGCTCCGCCGTGAATATGGCTCCCACCATCGAAGTATGACCAGAGCGCGTACAATAATAATGCAGCTCGTTCTGATAATCCGTTGGAATGGTGACCGAGAAACTCTCTCCCGCCACGATACCGTCTGACTGACTAATCGTCGACGATGAGGAAAGCGTCAGGCTTAATGTTCCATAATGATAACTGCCATTACCATTCGGAATATCACTCAGGTAAAACGGATGGGAACTCCCGATAATTTTTTCAAATGTATAGGTACTGCCTTCGTAGAAAACTAAATCAGACATGTAGACTCTATTATTCCCTGCCGCATCGCTGTAAAAATCATAATATTCGCCACTAAAATAGCCATAACCCACATACAAAGTAGCAGGTGCTTCTGAACGAGCTGAGTTGTTTACAAACGGGTTGTCAGCCGGAATTCCATACTGTCCATTAAGGCCATCATCACCCGCTGGATCAATCCGAATGATACTACCCCAAATATTGGACGGGTCTGCTCCGTTACCGATCGTACCGTGCCCATTGCCCGTATCATCTCGGTCGCCGCCATCTCCAATACTCACCATCAAATAGCCGTTCGTATCAAACGCCAGGTGCCCACTGTTATGATTCGAGCCAATGAACGGAAAAGAATTTGCTATCGGCTGTTCAAAACGAAGCAACTCTCTCTCCGAAAAGGTATCGGATCCATCAAACAAATCATTGTTGTTTGAGTCCGAATAAATACGCTCTACCACCACACTATGGTGATCAATCAGGGTTCCGGATGGAAACGTATAATCGGCGGGTGAATTGGTCGTAACACTCGCATAATAATAGAGCGTTCCATTGGCTGAAAAATCGGCATCCAACACCAGTCCTAGCAAGCCACGCTCATCGTAACCAATCGTATCCAAAACCAGCGGAATAAGATTAGTGCTCACGTCCATAAACGGTGCCGCCGCCAAAGAACCATCATGTTCCAGCACACGAACTTGACCCGTCTGTTCAAAGATAAATTTTCGGCCCGATCCATCATTCGGATCAACCAATCCGATCGGATGCGAAAGATTGGTCGTGACGGTCTGCAAGCCAATCGCAATCGTACCCTGTTCAACATCCGGTACCGGATCAGCCACTCGCTGCTGATCAAAGAAAAGTCCCCAGTTAGAGTAGCCCGACCCATCGACCCAATAGTCTGGGTTCATGGCATCGAGCGCCGCCAGCATCAGATGACCTGATCCGGCTAGTGTTGTGGAAAATAGCTTACTCTCCCCACCTTCAAACGCCGTACCCGCTGCCAATACAACCGCATCTCCCAACACATTCGTAATCGATACCGCCTGCTCCAACGCACCCGCTTCAGTTCCAAAATATGTGACTTCCAGCATATCATCAGCACGCTTCACTTCCGTGATAATAAGTCGATCCGCTTCTACATAGGAGGGGGCCTCACGGGTGGCCAATTCATTTACCATTGAAGTATGGCTGAATACCGTGCAGTAGTAGTGCAATTCATTTTGATAATTTTCAGGTATCGTAAACGAAAAACTTTCTCCATTCTGAATACCATGAGTCGGGCTTATCGAAGCCGTTGTTTCAATAGAAAAACTTAGCTCACCATAATGATAGCTTCCGTTTGCATTTGGAATATCGCTCAAATAAAACGGATGATTGTTCACCCCCGACAAACGCTCAAACGTGTACGTGCTTCCCTCATAAAAAACATAATCAGCAATATTAATTTGGCTTGTTCCAGCCGCATCACTGAAGAAATCGTAATACTCACCACTGAAGTATCCATTGCCCACATAAATAGTGGCTGGAGCTTCTTGCTGTGCAAGAGAATCCAACACTAAAAAAGAGATCAATCCTACGACGATATTTTTCATCCTATTTCCTCCTTCGCAACCCGATTACATACCGCCGGGTTATAAACTTACTTTTTTGGTAAAAGGAGCATCCACGCCAACTTCATAAAATTTTAACGAAGCTTTTTCGCGAATTTTCCTTCGATTAGAAGCCAACAAAGTAGAGCTAATTAAAATTAATCCCACCACTTGAGGCTCCGGAATCACACTCTCATAAGTAACCTGTAAAACCGGCTGACCCGTTGCATGTGTACGCGAGCCAAACTTAATCGCATGCGAGCTCTCACTCGTCCGCAACAACACCCATCCAAAATTCTGGTCAGGGCTATCCACCATCGACTGCACATCCTCTGCTAAGCCTGATAACGTATGCGTTCCTTCAAAATTAACAGCCACAGAAGACGAGAGCGTTGATGAAAAATCCCCGCCCGCTTGCGACCACAACGTGTTGCTGTAATTGGAATACAGCCACGTCACATCACCCGTAACCGCCGGATTACCCTCACCACCGCCCCGCTGCGGCATCGTACTGCCCTCACTCCACGCCTGCGTCACGCGATATGCCGATACACCGCTGGATCCGTCGCGTAAGGTATGAACCGTAGTCAACTGGAGAGATGCAGCCTGCACAACTGCCCCAGTTGGAATAGAACTAAAATCAAACTGAATTAACGAACGCAGCAAGCCATTTATGCCATTACGCCCAACGAACAGTCGATCATCTCCGCCACCCGCAACTGAACCATCCGACGAAAAATAAAGCGTGGCATCTTGTACAGCATACAAATTGCTAGAAATGATAGCTCCACGACTAGCCAATACCACAAGAAGACTCGTCATAATTAAGTACAATTTTAAATTCATGATTAACTCAAATAGTTTCGTCACAAAGCGAATGTACTTACAAGCCTCAATCTGCAAACATCTCAACATGGATCTAAAGTTCAATATTCACGCTAATTTTACCCCCACAGGCGACCAGCCCCAAGCCATAGAAAAACTCTGCCGCGGACTTGAAAAAAACCGAAAATTTCAAACCCTTGAGGGGGTAACCGGCTCCGGTAAAACCTTCACGATGGCTAACACCATCGCCCTTCACGGCCGCCCCGCACTCGTTCTCTGCCACAACAAAACCCTCGCCGCGCAGCTCTACGCCGAACTTAAAGCGTTCTTTCCCGACAATGCCGTCGAATACTTCATCTCCTACTACGACTACTATCAACCCGAAGCCTACATCCCTCAAACGGACACGTTTATCGAAAAAGACGCCTCCATCAACACCGAGATCGAACGTCTCCGCCTTGCCGCCACCGACGCCCTACTCAACCGAGAAGACGTCATCATCGTCGCCTCCGTCTCCTGCATCTACGGCCTCGGCTCCCCCGAAGACTACAAAAAAATGGTTCTCCTCACCCATGTCGGCGACACCCTCGACCGCGATGCTGCCCTGCAAAGACTCATTGAAATTCAATACGAACGCAACGACTACGAACCTGCACCCGGCCGATTCCGCGTCCGAGGTGACACCCTAGACATCTTCCCCTCCTACGCCAAAGACTATGCCATCCGCCTCGAATTCTTTGGCCCCGAAATCGACAGCATAAAACGTATCGACCCCCTCACCGGTCACACCCTCGAATCCCTCCCCCACATCATGATCTCCCCCGCCCGCCACTTTGTTATGCCCCAAACGAAAATCGATGCCGCCCTCGAAGCCATCGATCAAGAGAAAGAAGAGCAGATCGCCTTCTTCGAAAAGCAGAACCGCCTTATCGAAGCACAACGAATTAAAATGCGAACCGAATACGACCTTGAGATGCTGCGGGAAATCGGTTTCTGCGGCGGCATTGAAAACTACTCCCGCCCCCTCTCCGGACGCCAAGCCGGCGACCGACCCGAATGCCTACTCGACTACTTCCCCGAAGAATTCATCACCATCATCGACGAATCCCACGTCACTCTCCCACAAATCCGCGGCATGTATAATGGTGACCGCGCTCGAAAACTCACCCTCGTAGACCACGGCTTCCGTCTTCCCTCCGCTCTCGACAACCGCCCCATGAACTTCGATGAATTCATCCAAATCACCAACCAGATCATCTTTCTCTCCGCCACCCCCGGCACCTACGAAATCGAAAACGGTGGCACTCCCATCGAACAGATTATCCGCCCCACCGGCATCATCGACCCCCCTGTCGAAATCCGCCCCCTTAAAAACCAGATCGACGACCTCATCGAAGAAGTCCGTCAACGCGCCGAACGCAACGAGCGTTGCCTCGTCACCACACTCACCAAACAGATCTCCGAAGACCTCACCACCTACCTGCTCAATATCGGCCTCAAAGTCCAATACCTCCACTCCGATATCGACGCCATTGAACGCGTCGATATCCTCCGCTCCCTGCGAAATGGCGAAGTCGACTGCGTCATCGGCATCAACCTACTCCGCGAAGGTCTCGACCTACCCGAAGTCACCCTCGTCGCCATTCTTGATGCCGACAAAGAGGGCTTCCTCCGCTCCGAAAGCGCTCTCATCCAAACCGCCGGACGCGCCGCCCGCCACATCGATGGACGCGTGATTTTATACGCCGACAAAATCACCGACTCCATGCAACGCATGCTCACCAAGTGCGATCATCGTCGCGACAAACAACGCACCTACAACCTAGAAAACAACATCACACCCAAAGCGATTCAAAAAGAGGTTCAGGAGAGCTTGAAAACCATCTATGCCGCCGCCGACGAAACCGTCGAACAAGTTGTCGCCGAAGACGGCGTTGAATACAGCATCAACGAAACCATTCTCCAACTCGAAAAAGAGATGCTAGAAGCCGCCCAGAAATTAGAATTCGAGCGCGCCGCCGCCCTCCGCGACAAACTCAAAAAACTCAAAGACACCTACGACTGATTCAATGGACGCTTCTTATCGCCTCGTCGCCCGTTGCAGTGTCGCTCGCTCGGTTGCCGTCAACGAACCCATCCCCTCGCGGCCAATCTTCTCAAGGATCCGATTCACCTCTTCGCTCGAAACCGGCTGCTCTCCATCAAATGGGCGCCGTGTCTCCTGCTTGCGTCCCGAAAGCCTTTGCCACCAGCGCTGTACCCGCTCTCCATCTTTCAACGCAAATGCATACGAAAATCCCGCAATGCCCCCCACCAAATGCGCCGCGTTTGCAATCCCACCAATTCGCGGCGTATTGATCGTTTCGCTCAGTTCCCAGATGGCAAGCCCCAGCACCAGCACCCACGCCCGTACCGGAATTATAAACCACAGCAGCATCCGAGCATTCGGATAAAACGCCGCGAATGCTCCTAGCGTTCCCATTAAACCGCCCGATGCTCCTACACAATAGGTTCCCGGCGCCGCCAACAGGGACCAGCCCAATCCTCCCAGAATACCGCTCACATAATACATAATCATGAACCGATACGCTCCCACCGTCCGTTCCACCGCCGGTCCAATAAAAAAGAGTCCAATCATATTTACAAGCAGATGATTAAAACTACCGTGGATAAACATATAGGTGAACAGCTGCCCAAACGACCACGTCTCCCACCACACCGCTGGTAACGCAAAAAAACGGGAAAACGGAAGCCTTAAAAGCACCTCTGCAAAAAAGATCGATACATTCAGAATCAGCAGAAAACGGACGCTATACGTCATTCCCTGCCAACCCCCGATATTTTGTGGCTGCTTAAAATACATAACTACTTGCAAGTAGACCTCATCCCCCAACTGCGGTCAATAACAGCTTGCGCCGGAACCACACCTCGTTATGATGACAGACGCAATAGGAGAAAAATGATGAGTGATCAAGAGCGGCTGTCCCAACTGACCCTATTAAAAAAGGGTGAACTTAAATATCCCATGAACCCTGACGAAGCAGAACTGCAGACGTTTGAAAACCTCAACCAAGAACGCAACTTTTGGATCACCTTCAAAACACCGGAATTTACCTCGCTCTGCCCGCTTACTGGTCAGCCCGACTTTGCGCATATCACCATCGACTATGTACCCGATGAACTGATTGTTGAGAGTAAATCGCTCAAACTCTATCTCTTCTCTTTCCGCCAGACAGGCACCTTCTATGAAGAAATTGTCAACCGTATCTACACCGACCTACACAATCTGCTACAACCCCGGAAAATGATTGTTGAAGCTGAATTTACGCCAAGAGGAGGCATCACCTCTATTGTGAAGATCGACTCAACCGAAGCCTAATCACCCCGATACCGAACCACGTTCGTCGGATTCTCCATCACCGTCACCTGAGAGAGCTCCGGCAGCGCTGGCTTCATCTGCCGCCAAAACCAAAGTGCCAGATTTTCAGCCGTCGGATTCTCAAGACCTTCAATCTCATTCAGCAGTTTGTGATCCAACTGCTTTACAAGTGGTCCGGCCACTTTTTTAACATCTCCAAAATCAACCACCCAGCCCATCGCCTCGTCCAGTTCACCCTCCGCTTCCACTTTCACGATGTAGGTGTGTCCGTGCAGGTTCCGGCACTTATGATCCTCTGGCACATGCGGTAGAAAGTGCGCGGAATCAAACGAGAATGTCTTTTCAACTTTCAGTTTCGGCATCTTACTTCTCCCTCCCAGCATACGGACGCGGATCGGTCGCCCCTGCCTCAGCAAAGCCTTTTAAGCGTAGCAGACACGAATCACAATGACCACAGGCAATTCCACCAGGGAGAGGGTCATAACAGCTGGTCGTTGCACCATAATCCACGCCCAGCGAAAGACCCTGTCTGATAATCTCTGCTTTTGTTAAATGAATCAGTGGTGTATGCACGATCAACCGCTCTCCGTTCACACCCGCCGCCGTTGCGAGATTTGCCATAGCTTCAAAGGCTGCGATGTATTCTGGCCGGCAATCCGGATAACCGCTGTAGTCCAACGCATTCACTCCAATGAATAGATCCGTCGAGCCCAGTACCTCTGCCCAACCAAGCGCATACGAGAGGAAAATCGTATTCCGTGCCGGCACATATGTTGTCGGAATTTCATCTGGCAGCTCCTCGACTGAATCATGCTTCGGCACTTCCGCACTTGTTGTTAGCGCTGAACCCCCCAGGCTTCCTAAATCAATCTCCACTTCACGGTGCTCAACTACACTCGCACTTTCTGCCAACGCCCGCGCACACGAAAGCTCCACCGCATGTCGCTGCCCATACCGAAACGACATCGCATAAAGTTCAAACCCATCCTTCGCTGCCATCGCCAGCACCGTCGCCGAATCCAGCCCACCACTCAACAACACCACCGCCTTACGCCCCATCATACTCATCACAGCATACCCATCATCTTATGTGTTTGCGGGATCACCCGCACGTTCGGCAGTAGTTTTCCGACCTTCTCCTGCCAGAACAGGAGTTGCCCCACCGACGGTACATTTGAAACGCGTTCTGTAGCACTCAACGGCTGCAAAATCACCAACGTATCCATACCGCCCGCTTTCCGAATCCCCTTCGCCGCTTCCATTAACTCCCCTTCGTGTGTCTCATCCGAGACCACCAGCTTCACAAAGCTCTCCACCTCATACTTCCGCAAACACGACAAAAACTGCCAATGCGCGGGAAATGAACTCTTCTCGTGCGTCACACTCGCTAACTTCACATCCATCGCCACAACATCCAGATACTCAATCACCATCTCCAATTGTTGCGGCAGGTCTCCCGCCGTCTCCAAATAAATACGATGATCCTGATCAACCAACCGCGGAAAAAGTGCTCCAAAAAACTTAGCTTGCAGCAACGGCGCCCCACCCGTTACCGAAATACGCTCATTCACCCGCCCCATATCCAGCACGCGCACCCACTCCAAAAGGTCATCCACCGACAGCGGATTTGGCACCGATTCCAGTTCGCCACTACCCGCCACCCGCTCCACCATCACCGCTTCCGTCCGTTGCGTGTTTGTATCGCAATAGACGCAGTCGCGATGACATCCGCAAAACCGCATAAATAGATGACGCTCACCCACCATTGGACCCTCACCCTGAATGGAGCTAAACAGTTCGGAAAGATAACTTTTCATGACCGAAGAAAGTACTCTACCCCCTCAGAAAATGAAGCAAAATGTGCAGTTGGTTTCACGTCCCCCGCCGTGCCAAAACCATACGCCGCAAACGCTGTCCGCACCCCAGCTGCCTCCCCCGCCAGCAAATCCGTATGATGATCCCCCACCATCCAACAACCGTCCGCTGCCACTCCATACCGCTCCATTAACGAAATCAACCCCGTCGGATTCGGCTTCAACGCAAATCCATCTTCCGCCCCCACCACCTCACGCAACGATGTACTCAGCTCCAATCGCCTCAGGATGGCACGACTCAACTCACCTGGTTTATTGGTTAACACGGCACAAACCATACCCGCATTCGTCAGCTGCTCTAACCCTTCTCGTACGCCCGGGTACAGCGTCGTATACACAACCGCCTGCTCTCTATAAACCGTACGATAGCGCTCCAGAACCTGATCCAAATCCACGTCAACATCCGCGAAGGAGCGCTCAACCAACTTAATAATACCATCCCCAATAAAACTCGTCACCTGCTCCAGCATGAGCGGAGCCGCACCCAACTCATCCCGAACGCAATTCACCGCCGCAGCCAAATCCGCACGCGAATCGATCAACGTCCCGTCTAAATCAAAAACCAACAGCCACTTCACGCCGTTTCCTTAACTCATCAAATGATTGCAGAACGGCGGTCATATCAAAACTCGATCCAGCAAACAACCGTACCCCCGCTTCAAAAGGAATCGAACGCTCCTGCTTCGCTGCATCAAACAGCGCCACACAAGGCACCTGCAACGCCAGCGCCATCTGCAGTATCAGCTCATTACACGTGATCACTCCGCCACTCGCCTGAATCAAGCCACCTTGCTCCGCCATATTCACTTGGCGAATAAAATTGAACACCATCCCTTCCGGAAACGCATCCTCAATCTCATCACCCAACCCTTCAACTTGACGTCCACCCACCAGCACAACTGGCACCCGCAACCCCTCAATCAACTCTACCCAGCGCTCCGCATCCAATCGGTCTCGCTTCCGCGCTCCCTCCAACCCGCACACAACATATTCATCTGGTAATGCATGCCCCTGCAACGGCATCGGAAAGCGCATGGGAAAGGCCACAGGTTGCGTCGGAAGCTCAAGAAAACGCAACACATCCATACACTCATCAACCGGATGCCGATTCCGATCACGGATTCCCGTCACCGCCGTATACATAAAACAAGCGCCCTCTGTCTGATACGAAGGGCCTAACACCTGCGCCCCGCTCTTTTTACGAGCACTTTTGCACACTAAAGCACTCTGCATCACCCCCTGCAAATCAACCACCAAATCATATGTCTGCTCATGAAGTGCCCGCCGAAAATCACGCCGATTAGTATGTTTCAATTCATCTTCAGGATAAACAATAACGCGGTCTACATCATCAAAGCAGGCCACCAGATCTGCACCATCCTCATGCACCACCCAATCCACTTTCGCATCGTAGGCACGTCGCAACCGATGCACCGTCGGTAATGCATGGAACAGGTTTGCAGCCGGAAACAATTTAACAACTAATATACGCACATGATCAGGTCGCACCAACCAGCGAAAGCATTACAGCTTTTTGTGCATGAAGCCGATTTTCCGCTTGATCAAAAACAATCGACTGAGGCCCATCAATCACCTCCGCCGTCTGCTCGCATCCCCGCCGAGCCGGCAGACAGTTCATAAATAGCGCATCCGGCTTCGCATGCCCCATCAATGCCGCATTCACCTGATACGGCATAAACTGCGCAATCCGCGCCGCCTCCTCCTCCGCAGGAATATGATAACTCATCCACGAATCCGTATATACCACATCTGCTCCGCTCACCGCTTCTACCGGATCATCCGTCACCATCAAACTACCACCCGAAGCCGACGCATACCCCTTGCACACATCCACCACATCTGCACGCGGCTGAAGCGAATCACCAGCCGGACTCGCCACCCTCACCTCCAGGCCCAACTTACAGCCCCCCGTCATCAACGAATGCGTCACATTATTAAACCCATCCCCCACATACGCCAACCTAACCCCCGCCAACGCACCCCGCTTCTCTTGAATAGACAGCAGATCCGCCAGCACCTGACACGGATGCGAATCATCCGTCAACGCATTAATCACCGGCACCGTTGCCGCCGCCGCCATCTCCTCCAAATCCGCATGCGCAAACAACCTCGCCATCACCAGGTCCACAAACCGTGAAGCCGCCCGCATCGAATCCTCAATCGACTCCTTCCCCGAACCCATCGGCGAATTTCCCGTATGGTAATAGATCGCATGCCCCCCCATCTGCGTCATCCCCGCCTCAAACGACAGCCGCGTCCGCAGACTCGGCTTCTCAAAAATCATCAACAACGTCTTGCGTGCCATCGCATCACCAAAATCTTCCGGATTAGCCTTCACCTCCGCTGCCAGCCGCAAGACCTCACCGATCTGCTCCCCACTCCAATCCCGTAATGAAATCAAATTATTCATACCCACTCATCCCTTCTCTCCAACACCAATCCCTCTCGACCAAACCGCTGTAAAATCAACGCCGCCCGAATCCACATCCCATTCCGCATCTGCCGCCAATAGATCGCCTGCGGCTCATTATCCAACGCCCGACTGATCTCATGCCGACGCGGCAACGGATGCATAATCACCGCCTCCGGCTTCATCAGCTTCAGCTCCGCCACTCCCACGCAAAAATCTGTCTCACTCAACGAGCTTCTCTCCCCCTCGCCATCCCACTCATCTTGCAACCGCGTCATATACACAGCATCCGCCTCCGGCAACGCATCCTGCACCCGATCGCACAACCGGAACGCAACCCCAGCCTCCCGCAGTAGCACCTGAATATCCTCCCCAATCTGTAATGCCTCCGGCGCCGCAAACACAACCTCAACCCCCTCAAACAACGTCAGCATCCACGCCAGCGACCGAACCGTCCGCCCTCGCTTCAAATCCCCCGCAAACAACACCGTTTTACCATCAATCCCCCCCCGTTTCTCAAAACTACGCGATAGTGTATACACATCTAGCAGTGCCTGCGTCGGATGCTGATCTGCCCCCGATCCCGCATTAATCACCGGAACCTCCCGATTACTATGCGCCAACATCCACGCCACCCGCTCCGCGAATCCCCCCTGCGGATGCCGCATCACAATTAAATCCGCATACGAACTAAACGTCCGCACCGTATCCTCCGGCGACTCCCCCTTCACTTCACTCGATGTCTTACTATCCCGCACATCCATCGTATCCAACCCCAAAATCTGACATGCCGCCAAAAACGAAAGATACGTCCGCGAAGACGGCTGCGCAAAATAGAGCATGGCCCGCTTATCACTCAACAATCCCTTCAGAAAAACCGCCCCCTCCCGCGACTTACTCATACGCCGGATAACAGTCGCCAACTCCCCTAGCGCCTCCAAATCTTCCCGCAAAAATTGCTGCGCCACCAACACATGCGCCGATCCCTGCAGCATCGCCCCCTTCTCCATTAACGGCAACGACTCATACGCACTCCACTCACCCGGCCATCCACTTACATCCATCACATAAACCCCTTTCACGGTGCATTAGCCTAGCGAACCTAATCCTAAAGTCCAACCTTCCCAACCCACAAATCATCCGCTACCTTCCACGCCATGTCCACACCCAACACCAGTAACCAACACCCCATCCTAGAGCCTCTCAACTTGCCTGAGCCGCTTCCCACCCATCTTCGCATCACCGACACCCCCATCAGCATCCAAGCCCTACTCGCCCTCCACCTCATGCGCCACACCACCACCCTGCTCTGGATCGCCAGCACTCCCCAAGAGATGAATCAACTTCACGAATCGCTCCTCACCCTCAAACACCCCCAACAAACCCTCCACCTCTTCCAACCCGAAAGCCAAGATCCCGCCGTCATCGGTCAGCACCTCCAGCTCCTGGCCCGCCTCACCACCGACGAGCCCCTCCTCATCATCACCACCCCCCAAGCCCTCAGCACACCCCTACCCCTCCCAGCCCATTCGCAGCAACACATCCAAACCATAACCCTCAACGACACCCTTACCCCCGATCAACTAACCGAATGGCTCGACCAAAACGGCTATCAACTCGGTGTCGAAGTCTATGCCCAAGGCGAAGCCGCCCGACGAGGCGGCATTCTCGACTGCTGGCCCGCCGCCTCCCCCCGTCCCATCCGCATCGAATTTTTCGGCAATCAAATCGACTCCATCCGCTATTTCGACGACCAAACCCAATGCTCCATCGAAAAAATTGACACCATCGAAATCCCCGCTCTCAACCTACCCCAAACCGACACCCAACCCCTCCTCAACCATCTCCCACCCACCACCCTCATTATCAACCCCCCCGATCCCACCACCCCAACACACCCCCTCCAAACCCCCTACCAACCCTACGAAACCCATCTCCAAGCCCCCTCCACCACACTCTCCCCCAAGCAAGCCGAAACAGCCCGTCACACGTTCATAGAAAAACGCTGCCAAGAAGCCCTCAACGGTCACACCATCCACTGCTACTTCGAAACCCCCGGAATCCTCCAGCGCTTCCATCACCTCTACCACACCCTCGAAGGCTTCAACCAACTTCACCTTCACCTTGGCGTCCTCCACGAAAGTGCCCTCAACCCCCACCAAAACGAACTGCTCCTCACCGAAGCCGACTTCTACGCCTACCACACCCAACGCAGCGCGCACACCCGCCACGCTCGCCGCTTCACCAAACAAGAACGCG